>DATFUE010000413.1:0-12936 GCA_035261165.1 Myxococcota bacterium | reverse complement strand
TGCCACCTGCAGCGCGGCGCGACCGACGACTGCGTCGCCTGTCACTACTGAGCCGGGGACCGAGACGAAGATGCCGGAGATCGATCGCCGAGAGTTCCTGAAGATCGCGGGCATGACCGCGGGCGCGGCCGCCACGGTCGCGTGCAGGGAGCCGGTCCACAAGATCATCCCGTACCTGAATCAGCCCGACGAGGTGACTCCGGGCATCGCGACTTACTACAACTCGACGTGTCGCGAGTGCCCGGGCGGCTGCGGCATCCGCGTGAAGACGCGCGAGGGCCGGCCGCTCAAGGTCGACGGCAATCCCGACCACCCGCTCTCGAAGGGCAAGCTGTGCGTGCGCGGCGAGTTCGGCCACATGCGCACCTATGACACCGCGCGTTTCGCCGGCCCGATGAAGCGCGTGGTCGACGCGAGCGGTGCGCGCAAGCTCGAGAAGATCACCTGGGACGAGGGCATGACGCTGCTCGTCGAGGCGCTGCGCAAGGGCTCGAGCAAGACCGTGTTCCTGGGCGGCGCCGAGACCGGCACACAGGACGCGCTGATCGATCAGATCCTCGCCGCGATCGGCTCTCCGCACCGCCTGCGCTTCGAGCCGTTCGGGCAGGAAGCGCTGCGCAGCGCGGATCAAATCGTGTTCGGCACGGATGCCGTGCCACAGTTCAAGATCGGCGCGTCGGACGTGCTGATCGCTTTCGGCACGGACTTCCTCGAGACCTGGCTGTCGCCGCTCGCGAATCAGCTCGACTTCATCGAGTCGCGCAAGAACGGCAAGGGCTTCGCGATCTTCGTCGGCCCGAGGCTCGGTCTGTCGGGATCCAACGCCGATCAGTGGCTCGCGCCGAATCCCGGCAGCGAGGTGCTGGTCGCGCTCGCGCTCGCGAGCGAGGTCGCCAAGCGCAAGGGCGGCGGGCCCGAGGCGCTGCGCGGCCTGCTGGCCAAGTACACGCCGGCGTCGGTCGCCGAGAAGACGGGTGTCTCGCAGGCGACACTGGAAGGTGTCGCGGCGCGCATCGCCGCTGCGAGCGCGCCGCTCGCGCTGCCGCCGGGGGTGGAGGTGCAGGGGAGGAACGCGGCGCGCTTCGCCGCCGCGGTGCAGATCCTGAACGTCGTCTCCGGCGCCGTCGGCAAGACTCTGGTGTTCGGACCCGATCACAACCTGGGCAAGCTCGCCCGCTTCGCGGAGCTCCGGGAGCTGGTCGGCAAGATGCGCGGCGGCGAGGTCGGCGTGCTGCTCGTGCACGGCTCGAACCCGGCGTACAGCGCGCCGCAGGTCGGCCTCTCGGACGCGCTGCACAGCGGAAACGTCTTCACCGTCAGCTTCGCGTTCGCGCCCGACGAGACCGCGGAGCTGGCCGACTTGATCCTCCCGGACAACACGCCGTTCGAGTCCTGGGGCGACGGGGAGCCGGTGCGCGGCGTGAAGACGCTGCAGCAGCCGACCGTGCGCCCGCTCTTCGACACGCGCCCGACCGCGGACGTGTTGCTCGACGCCGCGCGCGCGCTCGGCGCGAGCGTTCCCGCGGGCAGCTTCCGCGACTTGCTCGTCGCGGCCTGGGGCGGACGCGCCAGCTTCGACGCGGCGCTCGGCCGCGGCGGCGAGTGGAAGGACGTGGCCGCGACGAGTGTCTCGCTGGCCGGCGGCGTCGCCTCGCTCGACTTCGAGCCCGCGCCGCTCGCGGGCAACGCCTCGGACCCCGTGCTCGTCGTGTATCCGTCACACCATCTGTACGACGGCCGGCTCTCGCGGGTGCAGGCACTGCACGAGATTCCCGACCCGGTGACGAAGACGATGTGGGGCAGCTACGCGGAGCTCCATCCCGAGACCGCGGCCGTCCTCGACATCGAGATGGGCGACGTGCTGCAGATCAAGACCGAAGCGGGCGAGCTGAAGGTCGCGGCCTACCCGCACGATACGATTCGCCCGGGAGTCATCGCGCTCCAGGTCGGCCGCGGCGGCTTGCCGCGAAATCCCGACGCGCCGCTCGAGCCGCACTCGTACTGGCAGCGGGACGTGATCGGCGTCAACGCCTACTCACTGATCCCCGGCAAGCTCGACCCGCAGAGCGGCGCGCTCGCCTGGCTCTCGACGCACGCCTCGGTCTCGAACACGAAGGGGCGCGCCCCTGTGCTGCGCGCGCAGCTCACCTTCGACCAGCAGGGACGCGGCTTCGGCATGGCCTGCACGACCGGCGCGCTCGCGGAGGCCGAGGCGAAGCACGGCGAGGGTCACGGCGAATCGGGCGCCGAGGAGCATCACCGGTTCGGTGAGTCGTCGAATCCGCACCGCCTGTACCCGCTGCCGCTGCAGGGCGACGCCGCTCACCTCCCGACGAGACAGTACGACCCCGCGGCCGACGCGCATCCCGACAGCCCCTACCGCTGGGGCATGTCGATCGATCAGGACGCCTGCACCGGCTGCAACGCGTGCATGGCGGCGTGCATCACCGAGAACAACATCCCGGTCGTCGGTCCGGAGAACATCCGCATCGGCCGCGAGATGCACTGGATCCGCATCGAGCGCTACGTGGAGGCCGCGGACGAGCGCGAGGTCGACGTGCGCCACACGCCGATGCTCTGCCAGCACTGCGGCGCCGCGCCCTGCGAGAGTGTCTGCCCCGCGCTCGCGACGTATCACAGCAAGGAAGGCCTGAACGTGATGGTCGAGAACCGCTGCATCGGCACGCGGTTCTGCTCGAACAACTGCCCGTACAAGGCGCGGCGCTTCAATCACTGGTCGTATGACTGGTACGTGCCCGAGCCCGAGAACTGGGCGCTGAATCCCGACGTCATGGTGCGCGCCAAGGGCGTGATGGAGAAGTGCACGTTCTGCGTGCAGCGCATCAACGGGGCCAAAGACCTGGCGCGCAAGGAAGATCGGCACGTGCGCGACGGCGAGATCGCGACAGCCTGCCAGCAAGTCTGCCCGTCGAACGCGATCAGCTTCGGCAACCTGCGCGACGAGGCGGCGGTCGTGACCGAGGCGCGCAACGACGTGCGCGCGTACCGAGTGCTCGAGCACCTCTACACGCGCCCGGCGGTCTCGTACCTGATGAACATCCGGCGCGTGGAAGAGGCCTGAGCATGGCGGCAATCACCGAGCCGGTCCCGCAGAGCCCGGACCAGATCAACGACGACATCCTGCGCGTGCTCGAGCCGCCGACGCCGATCTACGTGCTGATGGTGCTGTTCTTCGCGACCCTGGTCGGCATCGGCCTCGTCGCATTCCTGTACCAGACGTACTGGGGCCTCGGAGTCACTGGACTCACGCACCCGGTCATGTGGGGCGTGTACATCACGACCTTCGTGTTCTGGGTCGGCATCGCGCACGCGGGCACCTTGATCTCGGCGATCCTCTTCCTGTTTCGCGCGAAGTGGCGCAACGCCGTGAACCGCGGCGCCGAGGCGATGACCGTCTTCGCGGTGTTGATCGCGGCGATGTTCCCGCTGATCCACATCGGCCGGGTGTACAAGTTCTACTTCATGGTCCCGTATCCGAACCAGCGCGGGCTGTGGCCGAACTTCAAGTCGCCGCTGGTCTGGGACCTGTTCGCGATCAACACCTACATGATCACGTCGATCATGTTCTTCTACGTCGGGCTGATTCCCGACCTGGGCGCGGCGCGCGACCGGGTGCGCGACTGGCGCCGGTATCTCTACCGCGCTCTGTCCCTCGGCTGGCGCGGCTCGTCGGAGCAGTGGCGCCACTGGTCGCGCACCGTGCTGCATCTCTCGGGTCTGTCGACCCCGCTCGTGCTCTCGGTACACAGCGTCGTGTCGTGGGATTTCGCAACCTCGATGGTGCCGGGCTGGCACACGACGATCTTCGGGCCGTACTTCGTCGCTGGCGCGATCTTCTCCGGCATCGCGATGGTCATCTCCGTGCTCGTGCCGGTGCGCAGGGCGTTCCATCTCGAGGCGTACCTGCGCAAAGAGCACTTCGACAACATGGGCAAGCTGATCCTGCTCACGTCGTCGATCGTCGGGTACTCGTACGGGATGGAGTACTTCATGGCCTGGTACTCCGCGAACCCGTACGAGCAGATGTCGTTCTGGTGGCGCGGCTTCGGGTATCACTCCACGTCGACCTGGATCATGATCAGCTGCAACGTGCTCTCGCCGCTGCCGCTGTGGTTCAAGTGGTGTCGCACGAACGTGCTGTGGATATGGATCACTTCGATCTTCATCAACATCGGCATGTGGTTCGAGCGCTACGTGATCATCATGACCGGGCTGTCTCACGAGTACGATCCCGCGGCCTGGGGCTACTACGTGCCGAGCGTCACCGAGCTCACGATCCTGGCCGCGAGCTTCGGCCTGTTCCTGACCATGTTCACCGTGTTCCTGCGCCTCGCCCCGGTCATCGCGATCCAGGAGATCAAGGAGCTCTGGTACGAGGACCGCGCGCACGGCGGAGGTCATCACTGATGGCCCAGGTGCTCGGCGTGATGACGTCACCGTACGATCTGGCGGCGGCGGTCCGCGATCTGAAGGGCGCGGGCTTCCGCGAGCTCGAGATCTATTCGCCGGTGCCGAGTCACGAGATAGAGGAGGCGCTCGACCGCGGGCCTTCGCCGATCCGCCTGCTCACGCTGATCGGCTGCCTGACCGGTGTCTCGTTCGCGTACTTCATGCAGATCTGGGTCGCGTACGACTGGCCGCTCGTGATCGGCGGAAAGCCGTTCGCATCGATCGTCCCGGACACGATCATCGGCTTCGAGCTCAACATCCTCCTCGGCGGTCTCTTCACCGTCCTGGGGCTGATGTTCTTCGGCATGTGGAAGACGCGGAAGGGGCACGACGCGTATCAGCCCGGCTTCTCGGGCAATCTGTTCGGCTGCCTGGTCGCGTGTCACGGCGATCAGATCCCGCGCGCGCAGGAGGTGCTCCGGCGCGCGGGCTCCTCGGAGGTGCGCGTTGTCGAGGGCTAGACGGCTGGTCGAGGCCGGCCTCTTCGCGGCGCTCGTGGGCTCGGGCTGCTGGGAGCAGGTCGACAAGCACTGGTTCGATCAGATGAAGAACGAGCCGGCGGTGCAGACCTACGCCCAGGCGCCGTTCGATCCGCCCGAGGGCACGATCCCCGCCGGGGGCATGCCCGAGCGCATCGGTCCCGGCAACCCGATGTTCGCAGCTCCGATGTACGCGCCCGAAGTGCGCGATCTGAAGAACCCGATTGCCTCGACGCCGGAGTCGATCGCGCGCGGCAAGCACGAGTTCGAGACTTACTGCGCCGTGTGTCACGGCGAGGACGGGATGGCCGCGCAGACGCCCGAGCACCCGGTCGCGGTGAAGCTCGGCGCGAACGGCGCGCCGCCGTTCCCGCTCGCGGCCACGCCGAGCTACACCGACGGCATGCTCTTCACGAAGATCCGCTACGGGAAGCCGTTGATGCCGGGGTATCCGCAGATCGCGCCGGAAGATCGCTGGCACATCATCAACTACATCCGGACCCTGTTCAAAGGGATATCGTGAGTCAAGACGTCGCCACTCCGAGATCGCTCCCGACGCGCCCCGCCGCGATCTTCGCCGGACTCTTCGCGATCGGCGTGATCACGCTGCTTTTCGGCGCGTCGAGCTCGGACCCCGAGCTGAACAGGCGCACGTACCGCGTCTTCCTGCACAACTGGCTCTTCTGGGCGGTGCTCTCCAACGGCGGCCTGGTGCTGGCGTCGGCGATGCGACTCACGAACGCGCGCTGGCAGGGGCCGATCCAGCGCGTCGCGGAGTCGATGGGCGCGTACGTGCCCGTGTCGGTCGCGCTCTTCGCGGTGATCTACCTCGGGCGGCACAACGTGTTCGAGTGGGTCGACCACCCGGTCGCGGGCAAGGAGTTCTGGTTCGAGCCCACGTTCGCGTTCACGCGCGACACGCTCGCGCTCTGCTGGATCGCCTTCGTCTCCGTCTTCTATCTCTACCTGTCGATTCGCCCGATGCTCGGCGGCGTGCGCGAGAGCGCGACCGGCTTGCGCGGCAGCCTGTACCAGCGCTGGACCGCGGGCTGGCGCGGCGAAGAGCGCGAGCGGGACCTCGCCGTGCGGCGCGGGCGCAAGCTCGCCGCGGTGCTCGTGCTCTCGTACGCCATCTGCTACTCGCTGATCGCGATCGATCTCGTGATGTCACTCGCCCCGGAGTGGGTGAGCACGATGTTCCCCGCCTACTACAGCTGGGGTGGCTTCCTGTGCGCTTGCACCATGCTCGCGGTGATCTGCCTGGTCATGCGCAACGGCAGCGAGCTCTCGGGCGAGATCACCCCGCACCGCATGCACGACATGGGGAAGATGATCTTCGCGTTCTCGATCTTCTGGATGTACCTGTTCTGGTCGCAGTACTTCGTGATCTGGTACGCGAACATCCCGGAAGAGACGGGCTTCGTGATCAACCGGCTCGGCACCCAGTTCGTCCAGGACACCTGGTACTTCAGCGGCTTCTGGGAGCGGCTGCGGCAGCCCTACGTCTACGTTTCGCTGACGGTGTGGTTCCTGATCTGGGTGTTTCCATTCTGGGTGCTGCTCGGTCAGAAGCCGAAGAAGACGCCCGCCATTCTCGGCCCGATCGCGCTCGGCTCGCTCGTGGGCTTCTATCTCGAGCGCTACATCCTGGTGACGCCGTCGCTTGTCCCGCCGAAAGCGGTGCTGGCGGGCGCCGCGATCACGCCGTTCTCGCCCGTCGAGCTCGGCATCGCCGCGGGCTTTGTCGGGCTGTTCTTCCTGTGCTTCTTGTCCTTCGCGAAGGTCTTCCCGGGCGCACTTCCGGCCAAGGGCTAGCTCCGCGCTCTGCTACCATCGCCGACACGGGTAGGAGCGTTGGGTAGCGGCATCCATCGGATAGCGATCCTGAATCGCGGCGAAGCGGCATCGCGTGCGCTCCGCGCACTGCGCGAGCTCCGCAGCGAGGAAGGCAGTGACCTGATCGGGATCGCGCTCTACACGGAGCCCGACGCGACCGCGCCGTTCGTGCGCGAAGCCGACGAGTCGCTCTCGCTGGGCCCCGCCCTGCGGCCGTCGGGAAACGGCGCGCTGCGGCCCGCGTATCTCGACCACGAGCGCGTGCTCGCCGCGCTCCGCGCGATGCGCGCGGACGCGGTCTGGCCGGGCTGGGGTTTCCTCGCCGAGGACCCGAGCTTCGTGGAGAAGCTCGAGGCGACCGGCATCCTGTTTCTCGGCCCGAGCGCGGAGACGATGCGCCGGCTCGGCGACAAGATCGCGAGCAAGCGCATCGCCGAGGCCGCGAACGTGCCCGTGACGCCGTGGAGCGGCGGGCCGATCGCGCGCGACGAGCTCGAGCGCGTGGCGGCGCGCATCACCTTCCCGCTGATGCTGAAGGCGACCGCGGGCGGCGGCGGGCGCGGCATCCGCCTGGTGCGCACGCGCGAGGAGCTGCACGCGGCATTCGACGGCGCGACCAGCGAGGCGGCGAACGCCTTCGGCGACGGCACTCTGTTCGCCGAAGCCGCGGTCTTCGGCGCGCGGCACGTCGAGGTGCAGATGGCGGCCGACCAACACGGGACGGTGTTGGCGCTGGGCCTGCGCGACTGCTCGGTGCAGCGCAAGCACCAGAAGGTCGTCGAGGAAGCGCCGCCGCCCGGCCTCTCGGACGACGTCGTGCGGCGGATCCGCGAGGCCTCGATCCGCCTGCTGCGCGAGACCAAGTACGTCGGCGTGGCGACCTGCGAGTATCTCGTCGTCGCGAACGATCCCGCCGAGCGCTTCTACTTCCTCGAAGTGAATCCGCGCCTGCAGGTCGAGCACGGAGTCACGGAGCTGCTCACCGACTTCGATCTGGTGAAGGCGCAGATCCGCATCGCGCGCGGCGAGCGCCTGCCCGCGATCCATCCGGAGGAGCGCGGCTGCGCGATCGAGGTGCGACTCTGTGCGGAGGATCCCGCGAACGCCTTCGCGCCGAGCCCGGGCAAGATCGCGCTGCTCGAGCTGCCCGCCGGGCCGGGCGTGCGCGTCGACGCCGGCATCGCCTCGGGCGGCACGATCCCGTCGGAGTTCGACTCGATGGTCGCCAAGATCCTGGCACGCGGGGCGACCCGCGAGGAGGCGCGAGCGCGGCTGGTGCGCGCCGTCTCCGACGCGCGCGTGGTCGTGCTCGGGGGCATGACGAACAAGGGCTTCCTGCTCGACGTGCTCGAGAGCGCGGACTTCCGCCGCGGCGGAGTCACGACGACCTGGCTCGACCAGAGCGATCTCGCGTCCGCGCCCGCGCCGGCCGTCGAAGCGCTGATCGTCGCGGCCATCCAGACCTACCAGGCGGAGCGCGCGAAGGTGCGCTCGAACTTCTTCGGCGCCGCGGCGCGCGGCCGCCCGCGCGAGATCCCGCCCTCGGACGGCGCAGAGCTCGATCTCGTCTACGCCGGCCGTCCGTACCGAGTGCGCCTGTTCGCGGTCGGCGGCTGGACCTACCGCGTGCACCTCGGCGAGCGAGTCATCCAGGTGGCGCTGCTCGAGCAGGGGCCGTACTCGGGCGTGCTCGTGCTCGGCGAGAAGCGCTCGCAGGTGATCATGTCGAGCTCGGGGGTCGAGATGCAGGTCGAGCTCGACGGCCGGCTGCACCGCGTGCTCTGCGACCTCGGCGGCAAGGTGCGCGCGTCGTCACCCGCGCTGCTGATCGACGTCGCCGTGAAGCCGGGCCAGCGCGTCGAAGCCGGCGCGCGCCTCGGCTTGTTCGAGGCGATGAAGACCGAGACCGCCTTCTACGCGCCGGTCGCGGGCGTGGTGCGCGAGGTGCTCGTGCGCCCCGGCGAGAGAGTGTCCGCGGGCGAGGTGATCCTGGTGATCGAGCCCGAAGCCGGCGCGTCGCAGTTGACTCACGGCGAGGGCAAGGTCGAGCTGCCGCTCGAGCCGGATCCGCTCGAGATCTTCCGCGGCGAGGACGGGCTCGCGGACTTCGAGCGCGCCGGCGCGGAGCCGGCGTCGGTGCGCGCGGCCGCGGCGAACGCGCTGCGCACCGAGACGCGCCGCATCCTGATGGGCTACGACGCGAACGCGGAGCGCGCCGACTTGCTGGTCGCGGTGCTCGAGGCGCCCGTCGCGAAGATCTCCGACGCGCTGCGCGCCGATCTCGCGGGGCTCGCGAACGCGGTCGAGCTGTACGCGGACATCGAGACGCTGTTCTCGCGCGCGCCCACGCGCCTCGAGGAGGACGAGCTCGGCCCGTCGAACGACGCGCGCATGGCGATGTATCTGCGCCGCATCGGCGTCGAGGGCGCGGGCATCGATCCCGGATTTCTGCAGCTCCTGACTCGCGCGCTGGCTCACTACAACCTGCGCTCGCTCGAGCACTCCGACACGCTCGAGCGCGCGGTGCTGCGCCTGTACGCGACCCGCACCATGGCCGGCCGCCGCAGCCGCGTGATCGTGGCGCTGCTGCACCTCTTGATCGGCCTCGCCGAGCGCGGCGAGACGTTCGTGCGCCGTCCGGAGCTCGCGCTCGCGCTCGACGGGCTCTCGCTGCTGCGCGGCACCGTCCCGCCCAGCGTCGCGGACCTGGCGGCGCAGGCGCGCTTCCTCCTGTTCGAGCGCCCGCGCCGGGCCGAAGCGGAGGTCGAGCTCGAGCCGGGACCGCGCTGGGACATCCGACACACTTTGGTGGAGCCGCCCGAGCCGGCGGCGCTCGAGAAACTGGCCCGAGAGGTCGGCCTCCCGGTCGAGGAGGCGCGGCGTATCGAGCTGTGGCGGCTCGCGAAGTTCGAGCTCGAGCGGCTCGACGTCGGAGGCTTCGAGGGAATCCACGCCTTCTACGGCGTCTCGCGCGACGACAACCGCGACGAGCGCATCATCTGCTTCGCGGCGGTCAGCGATGTCGGACCCGGCGTTCCGCACGCTCCCGACCTCGCGCTCTTCGAGGAGCGCTTCCACGAGGCGATCGAGGCCATGCGCCGCGTGCAGGGCCAGCGCGATCCCGACCACCGGCTGCAGTGGAACCGGCTGTATCTGTTCGTGCGGCCGCCGATCGCGCTCACGAATCAGCTGATGACCGAGGCGCTGCGCAGGCTCGCGCCCGAGACGGGACACCTCGGGCTGGAGAAGGTCATCGTGCGGCTCGCGAGCTTCGAGCGCGACGCGCCGGACGCGCCGCGCAAGGTCGAATTACTCGCCGGAAATCCGACCAGCAGCCGCGTCGAGTGGACGCTGCGCGTTCCGCACGACCGCCCGCTCGATCCGGCGACGCCGTACGCGCAGCGCGTCGCGTCGGCGCGCGCGCGCGGACTCACCTATCCGTACGAGATCGTGCGCCTGTTCACCTCGCCGCCCGAGCGCGGCGCGAGCGGTCTCTTCCAGCCGATCGGCGCAGGCAGCTTCCGCGAGTTCGAGCTCCTCGACGGACGCGCGGTCGCCGTCGACCGAGAGCCGGGCCTGAACCGGGCGGGGGTCGTCTTCGGCACGATCTCCACGCCGACCGCGAAGCACCCCGAGGGGATGCGCCGCGTGCTGCTCCTCGGTGACTCGACGCGCGAGATGGGTGCGCTGTCCGCCGGAGAGTGCGATCGCATCGTCGCGGCGATCGATCTCGCCGAGCGCGAGCATCTGCCCGTCGAATGGGTCGCCGTGTCCGCCGGCGCGCGCATCGCGATGGACAGCGGCACCGAGAACCTCGACGCCACCGCGCGCGTGGTGCGGCGTCTGGTCACGTTCACCGACGGTGGCGGCGAGGTGAACTTGATCCTCGGCGGGCTGAACGTCGGCGCGCAGAGTTACTTCGACGCGCTCGCCTCCATGGAGCTGCACTCGCGCGGCATCCTGATCATGCTGCAGAACTCGTACATGGTGCTGACCGGCCGCGCCATCCTCGAGTTCTCCGGCGCCGTCGCCGCCGAGGACGAGATCGGCATCGGCGGCTACGAGCGCATCATGGGCCCGAACGGCGAGGCGCAGTTCCAGGCTCGCGACCTGGGCGACGCGTACTCGATCCTGCTCGAGCACTACGCGTGCAGCTACGTGGCGCCGGGCGAGAAGACGCCGCGCCGCTTCAAGACGAGTGACTCGCCCGAGCGCGACGCCATGCTCGCGGCGTACGAGGGCGAGGAGGGCTTCGCGACGATCGGCGAGGTGTTCTCCGCCGAGGCCAACCCCGGGCGCAAGCGGCCGTTCGCGATGCGGCCGCTGCTGCGCGCGCTGGTCGACTCGGACGCCGGCTGGCTCGAACGCTGGCGTGACTGGGCTGGCGGAGAGACGGCGATCGTCTGGGACTCCCACCTGGGTGGCGTGCCGGTGACTCTGATCGGCATCGAGAGCCGTCAGATCCCGCGCACCGGCTACGTGCCCAACGACGGTCCCGACGCGTGGACCGCGGCGACCTTGTTTCCGTATTCGTCGAAGAAGGTCGCGCGCGCGCTGAACGCTGCGAGCGGCAACCGCCCCGCGGTGATCCTGGCGAATCTCTCCGGCTTCGACGGCTCGCCGGAATCGATGCGGCGCGGGATCCTCGAGTACGGCGCCGAGATCGCGCGCGCCATCGTGCGCTTCGACGGGCCGATCGTGTTCACGGTGCTGACCCGCTATCACGGCGGCGCCTACGTCGTGTTCTCGCGCGAGCTGAACCCGCGCATGCGCGCCGCCGCGCTCGAGGGGAGCTACGCGTCGGTGGTCGGCGGACCGGCGGCCGCGGGCGTGATCTTCTCGCGCGACGTGCGCAAGCGCGCGCAGGGCGATCCCCGCGTGGCCTCGGCGCGCGCCGCGGTCGAGTCCGCGATCGAGCCCGCCGTGCGCGTCGCGCGGCGCGTGCGCCTCGACCAGCTCCTCTCCGAGGTCATGCTCGAGAAGCAGGCCGAGATCGCGGCGGAGTTCGACGCGATCCACAGCGTCGAGCGCGCGCTCGAGGTCGGCTCGATCGAGGCGATCGTCGCGCCCCGCTCGCTGCGCGAGACCTTGATCAGCTGGCTTTCGGAGTGAGTCGCCGCGGCGCGGCGAGGGTCTCCGGGTCGACGACGTCGCGGTAGTAGCAGAGCGCGCGCGTCTTCCCGCCCTCGTCCTTCGTGTGACACACGCCGCCGCGCGGCCGCACGCGATAGAGCAGGGAGTTCTGCTCGCAGTTCACGCGTACGTCGACCAGGTCGAGCCAGTCACCCGAGGTCGCGCCCTTGTGCCAGAGCTCGTTGCGCGACGTCGACCAGAGCACCGCCTGGCGCAGGCGCAGCGTCTCGGCGAGCGCGTGCCGGTTCGCGTAGCCGATGAACAGCACGTCGCCGGTATCGGCGTGTTGCAGCACCACGGGCAGGACCTCTTGTCCCGTCTCGGCGATCTTGCGCAGCTTCGCGAAGTCGAGCCGCGCGCGCGTTCCCTCTTCGAGCTCGTTCATGGGGCCGGCAGAATACGCTACGCTCCGCGCCCGTGCGAATCCCCGTTCGGGTCGTCGTCGCGCTGTCCGCCGTCGCCGCCGCCGCCTGCAAGGGAGGAGGCGAGGCCGACGCGATCGAGCTCGGACGCCGCGCCTACCTCGCGAACTGCACCGCGTGTCACAACCCAGATCCGACCCGAGACGGCAGCGTCGGTCCGGCGGTCGCGGGCAGCTCTCCGGAGCTCGTGCGGCTGCGCGTTCTGCGCGCGGACTATCCGCCGGGCTACACGCCGAAGCGCGACACGCACCTCATGCCGGCGCAGCCGTTCCTCGCTTCCGAGATCGAGCACCTCGCCGCATATCTCGGATCGCTGCCCGCCGCTCGCTAGAGCAAGAGCGAGGCTACGACGAACAGCACGAGCGTGAGCCCGAGGCCCGCGTGGATCGTGCCGGCCACCGTGGCGAGCGGCTTCTGCGTGGTCGCGTTGCCCACGAAGATGTTGGCCTCGAGGAGCGCCGCGAGGATCAGCACCACCCCGATGTCCACGTGCACGTTCGGCGCCTCATGAGTCGCGATCGTCAAGTGACTCGCGCTGCCCATGAAGAACAGCATCGGGATCGAGAACAGCACGTTGGTGCGCGAGGCGCGGCCCG
>DATFUE010000412.1:0-4172 GCA_035261165.1 Myxococcota bacterium | reverse complement strand
CGGGCCGCTCGCGCTGCGCGCCAGCGGCGCGGTCTCGCGTGACTCACTCCAGCTCGCGGAGAACTTCGCGGGCCGGGTCAGCATCGAAACGCGGGGCAGCGCCTCGCTCGGCGAGGACGGGCGCGTGCGCGAGGCGCGGGTCCAGCTGGGCCTCGATTTCGCGGCGACGAACGGCACACACGTCGTGTCGAGTCACGACATTCGCATCCGCTGCACCGGCTGCGGCGGCGACGTCAACTCGCCGCAACCGCGCTCCGATACCGAACGAGGTCGTGACGGAATTCCGCAGCAAGGACACGTGGACGCTCTTCCGGATCATGGCGGAGTTCGTCGAGGGCTTTGAGACCCTCGCGCCGATCTTCCCCGCGGTCTCGGTCTTCGGCGGCGCGCGCGTCGCGCGCGACAGCGCGATCTACCAGCTCGGGCGCGAGATCGGCCGCTGCCTCGGGCGCGAGGGCTTCGCCGTCATCACCGGCGGCGGTCCCGGCGCAATGGAGGCCGCGAACCGCGGCGCCCACGAGGTCGAGGCGCCGTCGATCGGGCTGAACATCAAGCTGCCGTACGAGCAGCACGACAACGGCTACGCCGACACCGTCATCCACTTCGACTACTTCTTCGCGCGCAAGGTCATGTTCGTGAAGTACGCCTGCGCCTTCGTCATGCTCCCCGGCGGCTTCGGGACGCTCGACGAGATGTTCGAGTGTCTCACCCTGAAGCAGACGGGGAAGTCGCGCGACACACCCGTCATCCTGGTCGGCAGCTCGTACTGGTCGGGCTTGCTCGCCTGGCTCGAGTCGGAAGTGATGAAGGAAGGCCTGATCGCGGCCAAGGACCTGAAGCTGTTCTCGGTCGTCGACACGGCCGAGGACGTCTGCCGCCTGGTGCGCGAGGGCTGGGAGCGCCGGCGCAAGGACTTGCCGCCCCAAGAGGGGCCGACCTAGGGCGCTAGGAGGCGAGGTACTCGCGGCCGCAGGAGCGGCAGTGCGCGCGGGCGCCATTCACCGAGAGCATCGCACCGCAGTCGCACAGGCCCTGCAGACGCCGCGCGCGCGCCTCGAGCTCGCTCCACGAGTCGTCGCCGCTCTCGATGCGGAAGTGTTCGCCGTCGCGCACCACGACCGCGCCGGCAACGAGCAGGCGATCGACCTCGGTCTCCGCGTCCTGGAGCAAGGTCTCGGTCACGATCTCGCGCGCGCGCCGCGACAGCCAGCGGAACTTCATGCTGGCGCGGTTGAGCAAGCGGCGTGCCCGCCGCGGCGCTCCACGCCTCGTGGCGCGAGCGGAGCTGCCGCCGAGCGATGCGAAACGGGCGCGCCAAATTGGGTAAGGCGCTTCCGCTAGCGGCGCGTGAACACCATCTTGGTCTGGCCGATCTCGATCTCATCGCCGTGGGACAGCTCGCTCGAGCGCACGCGCTTGCCGTTGACCTTCACGCCGTTGGTGCTCTGCAGGTCTTCGAGGCTCGCGTCGTCGCCGTCGCAGATCACGACCGCGTGCTCGCGGCTCATGCTGTCGTCGGGCACCTGCAGATCGCAGGTGGGCGCCCGGCCGATCAGGGTCTCGGTCTTCGCGATCACGAAGACCTCGTCAGGCTGACCGGTCATGCGCACGATGAGCGCGGGCTTCGCCATCGCGCTCGGGATCGGCAGCCCCGGTAGGCCGCTTGAGAGCCGTCTAGAGACGCCGGTGGCGCAGCGCGGGCAGCCGGCGGCGGATCTCGGCCTGGCGCGCGAAGTCGAGCTCCGCAAGGCCGATGCCCTCGCCGTCGGGCACCGTGCACAGGACCGTGCCCCAGGGGTCGGCGATCAGCGAGCGCCCGTACGAGCGCCGCGTCGCGCTGTGCTCGCCGAACTGCGCGGACGCGACCACGAAGCACTGGTTCTCGATCGCGCGCGCGCGCAGCAGCACTTCCCAGTGATCGCGCCCGGTCGGCACCGTGAACGCGGACGGCACCAGCAGCACCTGCGCGCCGCGCTCGGCGAGCTGCCGGTAGAGCTCCGGGAAGCGCACGTCGTAGCAGACCGAGAGTCCGAGCGTGCAGCTCGCGGTCTTCGCGACGGCGAGCTCGCTGCCCGCCGCGACGCGCGCCGACTCGCGCAGCGTGGCGCCGGGCAGGTCGACGTCGAACAGGTGGATCTTGCGGTAGAGCGCGAGCAGCTCGCCTCCGGGCCCGAAGACCGGCGACGCGTTGAACACGCGCGTGTCACCGGGGATGCGCTCGGGGAACGTGCCGCCCGCGAGCACGATGCGGTGCGCGGCGGCCTGCTCGGAGAGGAAGCGCAGCACCGGCCCGTCCGGTACGTCCTGCGCGTGCGGGTTCGCGGCATCGCCGCCTTCCTCGCGCATCAGCGGGAACATCTCGGGCAGCGCCACCAGCTCCGCGCCGCGCTGCGCGGCGGCACCGATCAGCTCTGCCGCCCGCGCCAGGTTGCGGGCGAGATCGCTGCCCGAGGTCATCTGTACGACGGCCGCCAACATGCCCGGGAGCATAGCGGCCCGGAGCGCTGATTCTCAGCGGAACTCGGCCGGATTGATCTGGTTGCGGCGCATCACGTCGTAGAAGTCCTTGCGGTCCTTCTTGGCGATTCGCGCCGCGCGGCTGATGTTGCCTTTGCAGAGCCGCAGCACGCGCGCGACGTAGTCGCGCTCGAACTTGCGCTTCGCGTCGCGGAACGAGGCCACGTCGTCGCCCGCGTCGGGACCGAGTGGCAGATCCTCGATGCCGACCTCCTCGCCGCGCGCGAGCCGCACCGCGGCGCGAATCAGCTCGCGCAGCTCGCGCTCGTTGCCCGGCCAGGAGTGCTCGCGCAGTCGCTCCAGCGCGTCGCGCGTGAAGCCGCGCACCTTGCTGGCGCGGCCGAGCTCGCGCTCGATCTCTTCGCGCACGGCCGCGAGCGCCTGTGCGGCCAGCGGCAGGATGTCCTCGCGCCGGTCGCGCAGCGCCGGCAGCTGCACCTCGAGCAGGCGTAGGCGCTCCGCCAGCTCCGGATAGATGCGCCCCGACTGCGAGAGCGCGGCGAGTGACTCGGCGCTCGCGCCGATCACGCGGCACTCGACAGGGTGGGGCGTGGAGCCGCCGATTCGGCGGAACCTCCCGTCGTTCAGCGCGAGCGCGAGCGACTGCTGCAGCTCCTTGGGCAACGACTCGATGTGATCGATCAGCACGGTTCCGCCGGCGAAGCGCGTGAGCGCGCCCGTCGACTCACCGGGCAACGAGGAGATCGCGGAGCGCTCGCTCCCGAACAGCTCGCGCCCGACGAGTGTCTCCGGGACCAGGGAGGCGTCGAGCGCGAAGAACCCGCCGGCCGCCCACTCACTCGCCTCGTGAATCAGGCGCGCGACGAGGTCCTTCTCGACGCCTTCCTCACCGGAGATGTGCAGGTGAAAACGACCTCGCCCAGCGACCGCCACTTGCTCGAGCGCACGCAGCACGGCACGGCTGGTTCCCACCAGTCGGTCACTGCGGCGACGCGCGACCGCGGAGGCGCCGGAAGAAACCGGAGTCACCGGGCTCGTTCCGCCGACGGAGTCTACCGATCCTGACACGCTTGCCATTCCTGACATCGCCACCCCCCTGTACGCAAGAAGTTGACCAAGGCTGCGGGACTGTCAAGGAATTTCAGAGTTATTCGCGCGAACTCGGGGGCCCGGCGAAGGCGCGTGATACCTTCGCGCGCGCAGATGGCGAGAGTCCGGATCCTACCCAGCGAGCTCGTGAACCAGATCGCCGCGGGCGAGGTGGTCGAGCGACCGGCCTCGGTCGTGAAGGAGCTCGTCGAGAACTCGCTCGACGCCGGAGCGACACAGATCCGCGTCGCGATCCGCGAGGGCGGAGTCGCATCCATCGCGGTGGTCGACGACGGCGCCGGCATGAGTCGCGAGGACGCCGAGCTCGCTTTCCAGCGGCACGCGACCAGCAAGCTCGCGACGCTGGGCGACCTGGAGCGGATCGAGACGCTCGGCTTCCGGGGCGAGGCGCTGCCGAGCATCGCGTCGGTCGCGCGCGTGCGCATGTGCACCCGCCGGCGCGGGGACGCCCTCGGCAGCGAGCTCAACGGTGACGGCGCCGGCATCGCGAGCGTCGCTCCGATCGCCTGCAGCGAAGGCACTGCGATCGAGGTGGCGGAGCTCTTCGGCCGGGTCCCCGCGCGCCTGAAGTTCCTGAAGGGCGC
>DATFUE010000411.1:0-5040 GCA_035261165.1 Myxococcota bacterium | reverse complement strand
AGGGTCTGCGGGCTGAACACTCCCCCCTCCGCCCACTCGTCGGAGAGCATGACCTGGGCGCCCTCGATCTCGATGTCCGCGTGGGCAATCGCGCCGTCCTTGCCCTGGATCCGCATCCTCTCGACCGCGCCGAACGCCTTCTTGTAGAAGTCGAGCGCGGCCGCGCCGCCCTTCACGCACAGATAGGGCGTTGCCCTGCCGACGGCCGCCGCACTCGCTGCTGCAGCTGGCAGCTTCGCACCGCTCCTCCGCGCGGGTTTTGCGGCTCGCTTGGGTGCGTTTCGCCGCGTGGTCTGCTTCGCGGCCGTTCGCTTGGTCGTCTTCTTCTTCGCGGGTCTCTTGTTCGCCATGCCGCCATCGTACGCCCAAACCGCCGCCGCGAGAACCACCGCTGGCAGCGACGGGGGGCGAGAGGTTAGACTGCGCCCCCTGCCATCCTCGGTCCCGATCCGTGATCGGGGCCAAAACCCACGAGGAGAGGACTTTGCGAGAGTACGAGTTCGTCTACGTGATTCAGCCCGACGCGAGCGTCGAGCGCGAGGCTGAGATCCACGGGCGCATCGACCAGGTCATCAGCGACTTCAAGGGCCGCCTCTTGCTGCGCGATGACTGGGGCAAGCGCCGCCTGGCCTACGAGATCAAGAAGTTCCAGAAGGGCCACTACTTCCAGGTGAACTATCTCGGCCAGGGCAAGGAGGTCGCCGAGATCGAGCGCCTGATGCGCATCGACGCCGACGTCCTTCGCTATCTGTCGGTCCAGGCGAACGACGACGTGAAGGACATCGAGACGCGCGTCGTCGAGGCGGCGAAGCAAGCCGAGGAGCAGGCGCGCCGCCGCGCCGAACGCGAGAAGGAGCGCGCCGAGCGCGAGGAGCGCGAGAAGGAGCGCGAGCGCGGCGACCGCGGGCCGATGGTCGACGACGACGACGACGTCGACCGGCGCTTCGGCGGCGACGACGGCGAGGGACGGCGCTACCAGCGCGACGACGAGGACGAGGAGTAGGCCATGGTCGAAGTCATCGCGAAGCGCCCGCAGAAGAAGCGCCGCCGTGCCGGCCGCAAGATGTTCTCGCGCCACAAGGTGTGCCGCTTCTGCGCGGACAAAGAGCTCGAGATCGACTACAAGGACGCGAAGACGCTGCGCATCTTCCTGACCGAGCGCTGCAAGATCATCCCGCGCCGCATCAGCGGAAACTGCGCGAAGCACCAGCGCAGGCTCACCACCGAGATCAAGCGCTCGCGGCACGTCGCGCTGCTGCCCTACACGACGGGACACGCATAGATGGCCACCATGGAAGTCATCCTCACCGAGGACATCCACCGCCTCGGCAACGCCGGCGACGTGGTGAAGGTGAAGGCCGGATTCGGCCGCAACTTCCTGTTGCCGCAGGGCAAGGCGATGCTCGCGACCGCCGCGCGCGTGAAGCAGATCGAGCACCAGCGGCGCGTGATCGGCGAGATCCAGAAGCGCGCGATCGCGGAGTTCCGCGAGATCGAGCGGCGCGTGAAGGCGATCGAGCTCGTGTTCGAGATGCAGGCCAGCGCCGAGGGCAAGCTCTTCGGCTCGGTCACCAACGCGGACATCGCGGCGCGTCTTGCCGCGGGCGGGGTCGAGATCGAGCGGCGCAAGATCGTGATCGGCGAGCCGATCAAGAGCATCGGCGATCACCCGATCACCGTGCGCCTGCACCGCGAGGTGCAGACGCCGCTGGTCGTGAAGGTGATCTCGGGCGGCGTGATCGCGGCGTCGGCCGAGGCCGAGGCCGAAGCGGCGGAGCCCGAGGGCCTGCAGACCGAGGAATCCCGCGACGCCGACGACGACGACGAGTAGACTCGGGCTGGATCCCGGCCGAGGATCCGAGTCTGCGAACAGGATCGACTGATCTACGGCGGGGCGGGGGGCCACTTGCCGAGGACCGACGAAGCGCTGCGCGCGATTCCCACGGACCACGAAGCCGAGCGGGCTGTGCTCGGCGCGCTGCTCCTGGACGTCGAGGCGTTCTACAAGGTCGCGGACAAGCTCGACGCGAGCGCCTTCGACCTGCCACGACACAGAATTGTGTACGAGGTCGTGCGCGACCTGGCGGAGAAGCAGCAGGGCATCTCGCTGATCACCCTGCGCAACGCGCTCGAGGAGCGAGGGCTTCTCGAGCAGAGCGGCGGCACCGCGTTCCTGTCGCAGCTCGCCGACTCCGTGCCCACGGCGGCGCACGTCGAGCACCACGCCGAGATCGTGCGCCAGAAGGCGACGGCGCGCGCTCTGATCCGCACCTGCGAGAAGCTCGCCGCGCGCGGCTACGACGGGCTCGAGAGCATCTCGACCCTGGTCGAGGACGCCGAGCGCGAGGTGCTCGCGATCGCGGAGCACGGCTCGCAGTCCGGCTTCACGTCGATCAAGGAGGAGATGCAGAGCACGTTCGAGTACATCGAGCGCGTGCAATCGGGCCAGATCGTCGGCGTGCGCACCGGCTTCGAGGGCTTCGACCAGCTCACCGGCGGCTTCCGCGGCGGCGAGGTCATCGTGCTCGCGGCGCGGCCGAGCATGGGCAAGACGGCGCTCGCGCTGAACATCGCGCGCAACCACGCGCTCGACTTCGGCGGCTGCGTCGCGTTCTTCTCGCTGGAGATGACCAAGCGCGAGCTCGCGCTGCGCCTGCTCCTGGGCGAGGGCGAGATCGACAACAACCGCTTCGTGAACGGCGTGCTCTCGGATCGCGACTGGCGGCGACTCACCCAGGCAGCGAGCGTGCTGGAGAGCGCGCGCATCTTCTTCGACGACAGCGCCGCGGTGTCGGTGAGCGACATCGCCGCGAAGGCGCGGCGCATCGACCGCGAGCAGAAGCTCTCGCTGCTCGTGATCGACTACATCCAGCTCGTGCTCGGCCGCCAGACGCGCGACGGCGGCGAGCGCCGCGAGCAGCAGGTGGCCGACATCTCGCGTTCGCTGAAGCTGCTGGCGAAGGATCTCGACATCCCCGTGCTCGCGCTCTCGCAGCTGAATCGCGGCCCCGAGAATCGGCCCGACAAGCGCCCGCAGCTCGCCGACCTGCGTGAGTCCGGCGCGATCGAGCAGGACGCGGACGTGGTGATGTTCGTGTACCGCGACGAGGTCTACGACCCCGAGACGCCCGACGTCGGCATCGCCGAGCTCGCGATCGCGAAGCAGCGCAACGGCCCCATCGGCACGGTGAAGCTGCAGTTCGCCAAGGAGCACGGGCGCTTCCACAACCTGACCAATCGCGGCGACGGCCCGCCGCCCGAAGCGGGCTTCGACTCCGGTCCGCGCGGCTTCGGCCTGGCCGGCGACCCGGAGCCGCCGTTCTGAGTCGCCCCGTTCTTCGCCCGCTCGCGCTCCGCCCGGAGCGCGCCATCGGCGTCTGCGCTCCGTCGGGCCCGGTCGACGTAGAGACGCTCGAGGCGGGGCTCGCCTGGCTCGCGCTGCAGGGACACCCCGTCGTGGTCGGAAAGCACGTGCGCGCCCGCGCCGGATATCTCGCCGGCAGCGACGCGGAGCGCATGGCCGACCTCCAGTCACTGCTGCGCGATCCGTCGGTCGGCGCGATCCTGTGCGCGCGCGGCGGCTACGGCGTGAGTCGCTATCTCGCGCGCATCGATCCCGACGAGCTGCGCCGCGCCCGCAAGCTCGTGGTCGGCTACAGCGACTCGACTCACTTGCTCTCGTATCTCCAGGCGCGCGCGGGGCTCGCGTCGATCCACGGGCCGATGCTCGAGCGCACGGACGTGACGGCGGAGGCGCGCGCGCGCCAGCTTGCGCTGATGCGCGGCGAGCCCGCGGGCCTCGCGTCGCTCTCGGGGCGCGCGCTGCGGGGCGGCGTCGTCGAAGGCCCGCTCGTCGGCGGGAACTTGAAGATGCTGCACTCGAGCGTGGGCACGCCATGGGAGCCGCGGCTCGACGGCGCGATCCTGTTCTTCGAGGAGGTCGCAGAAGCGCCGTACGCGATCGACCGCGCGCTGGTTCACCTGCGCGAGGCGGGCTGGCTCGAGCGCGTGCGCGGCGTCGCCGTCGGTCAGCTCGTGAACTGCGAGTCGACCCGCTACCCTGGCGCGTCCGCGGGGGAAGCCGTGCTCGAGATTCTCACCGCCGCCGTGCGCGGCCCGATCGTCCTTGATCTGCCGTTCGGTCACGTCGCGGACAATCGCGCGCTCGCCGTGGGAGTGAGCGCGCGGCTGGACGGAGACGAGGGTCAGCTCACGGGGTTGGAGCCGGTCGTGGAGGTCGCGTGAAGCTCGCCGAAGTGAAGCGCAAGCTCGGCAAGGTCGAGCGCGCGGTCGAGCGCGCGATCGAGGCGGGGGAGCTCCCGGGCGCCGTGATCCTCGCGCGCCTGGGCGACGAGCTCGCCTTCGACGGCGTCTACGGCGCCGCGGTGCTCGTGCCGGAGCGTCACGAAGCGCGCCTCGAGACGATCTACGACCTCGCGTCGCTCACCAAGGTGATGGCGACGACCGCCGCGACCATGCTGCTGGTCGCGGAGAATCGCATCCAGCTCGACGCGCCGGTGGCGACTTACTTGCCGCCGTTCGCGGAGCGCGGCAAAGAGAAGATCAGCGTCCGCCACCTGCTGACGCACAGCTCGGGGCTGCGCCCGTGGCGCGCGTATCACGCGGACCTCGCGGAGCGCGATCGCCGGCGAGGCGAGCACGTGGTCGGAACCGCGGAGGGCAAGCGCGAGATCGTGAGTCGCGTGCTGCGCAGCGCGCCCGTCCACGAGCCCGGCGAGGCGTCGGTGTACGGCGACCTCGACTTCATCGCCCTGGGCGCGCTCGTCGAGGCGGTTGCCGGCGAGGAGCTCGACGCGTTCTGCGCGCGCCGCGTCTACCAGCCCCTGGGCATGGCGAGCACGCACTTCAACCGGCTGCCGTTCTCGGGCTCTCGCGCGAGCTACGCCGCCACCGAACAGTGTAGCTGGCGCGAGCGCGTGCTCTGGGGCGAGGTGCACGACCCGAACGCCTGGGCGATGGGAGGGGTCGCGGGTCACGCGGGCCTGTTCGGCTCCGCGCCCGACGTGCTGCGCTTCGCGG
>DATFUE010000410.1:0-8933 GCA_035261165.1 Myxococcota bacterium | reverse complement strand
TGCCGAGCGCCACGCGGAGTTTCTGACCGAGCGCCTGCGCGCGTTCGGCCTGTCGATCCATCTCGATCCCGGCGCCGCATCCGCCGAGGGCGTGCTGGGCCTCGCGCCCACGCCCTTCGAGACACTCGGCCGGCCGCTGCTGGTCGCGCGCGCGCGCTTCTACACCCTCGGCCACAACCGGCTGAAGTTCTTCGACCCGGCGATCTTCTTCGACCTTCCGGCGCTGGACGTCAGCCGCTGCAACGCGAAGCTCGACGTCGAGTCCGCCCTGCGCCGCGCCTGGGCGGCGCAGATGCGCGCGCTCGGCGAGGCGCTGGTGTGGCTGCGGAGGCTCCACGCGCCGACCCAGCTGGTCGCCGGCGGCGCGCGCCTGCGCTTCGTGGACGAGCAGGCCGGCGCGATCGAAGTGCGTGCGCCGCGCGAGGTCCTGCTGCCGAGCAGCGGCGCGTTGGCGCAGCGCTCCCTGGGCCAGGCGGGCGAGCGCCGCTTCCGGCCGTTGCCCAGCCTCGAGAGCGCGAACGAGCTCGCGATGTCGATCTCCTCCGCGGTTGCCGAGCGGGCCCGACACACCACCGACGCCGCCCCGCTGTCCGGCCCGGATGAGCGCAAACCGCTGCGCGGGAAGCGCGCGCGGCGCGCGATGGTGATCTCGAGTGCGCCCAATGGTCCGGTCGAGCTGGCGACCTTGCTCGCGCTGCGCCACGTCGAGCTCGACCACTTCCGCGATTCCGCGCACGCGCTCGCCGCGTTCCGCGAGCGCAGCTACGAGCTAGCGATCGTCGACGCGCGCCTGGGCCGCGACGACGGCTTCGAGCTCGCGGCCGACCTGCGCCGCCTGCCCGGCGTCGAGAACCTGCCGATCGCGATCGTCGACGAGCGCGAAAGCCCGGCCAACCGCTCCGCCGCGGGCCTCGCGGGCGCCGCGCTCTACCTGACCAAGCCGGTGAACTGGGAACAGCTCGAGCCCACCCTGCTCGACCTCCTCGACCACGCCGCCGGGCGCCGCTACCAGCGCTTCAGCGCGCGGATGGCCGTGCGCACCGCCGCCAGCGCCGGCGCCTGGGATGAGCTCACCGAGCTGGTCGCGCGCGGGGGCATCTGCCTGCGGACGCGCCGCGACATTCTCCCCGGCGCGGTCGAGCGCTACCGAATCCACCTGCCCGCGCCGCTCGAGCCGGTCGACGTGGACGGCGACGTGATCTCGCGCGCAAACCTTCCCGGCTACGCGAGCGTCCTCGCCGGGATCCGCTTCCGACGCTTCCACGATGGAGGCGAAGCGCGCTGGATCCGGGTGATCGAGGATCTGGCGCGCCGCGCACAGGGCGGCGCACACGCGGGGCTCTAGCCGACGACCTGTCGCGCCTTCTTGATGTCGTCGTCCATGATCGTCTTGCGCTTCTCACGCCCGGCCGCGTTTCCGGCCTCCTGCGCCAGGCGCGCGATGTATTCCTCGGCGGCCGCGACCGCCAGCTCGACCGCTGGCCCGGACGTCCGCAACCCACCACCGTGCTTCACGAGCAGCCGCTTCACTGCAGCCGCGGGAAGTTCCGCCATGTGCTCATCGCCCCCGGAACCGTTCTTGGTTCGGGCGGTAGGATTCCCAGCCGAAGCGCTGCCGTCAACGCTTTTCGAGACGGGCGAGGAATTCCACGACTCGCCGGGCCACGACCGCCTGCTCGAAGTCAACGGGCAGCACGTGGCCCGAACGCTCCAGCCAGTGCAGCTCGCGGTCGCCCGGCGGAAGCAGGCGGAGCAGCAGATCTGCGTTTCGCACCGGCACCGTCGGATCCAGGCGGCTGAAGATCAGTGCTACCGGTGCCTCGACCCGCGACAAACCCGCGCGAACTTCGGCGGCCAGGCGCAGGAGCTGGTTGACGGCGGCGAGCGGCATGCGGTCGTAGCCGGGGTGGCGCAGGCGCGCCTCGACGTCGAGGATCGCGGGAGTCTTGGGCAGCTGGCGCACGATCCGGTGGAGCCAGGGGACGCCGTGGTGGACGACCCAGCCCAGGTCGAGCGGCACCGCGAGCGCGACCAGCCCGCGCAGCGGGCGGCGCTCCGCGAGCGCGAGCGCGAGCAGCCCGCCGAGCGAGAGCCCGACGGCGTACACACGCTCGTGTCGCTCCGCGAGCGCGTCGTGCGCCGCGACTACCGCACTCACCCACTCCATGTAGGACACGCGCGCGAGCGCCTGCGGCGTCGTGCCGTGACCGGGCAGAAGCGGGCCCTCGCAGTAGAAGCCCGCCTCGGCGAGCGCTTCCGCGGGCGCTCGCACTTCGTAGGGCGTGCCGGTGAGTCCATGCAGACACAGCACCGCAGGCGCGAGGCCGGCGCGTGGATCGCCGAGCCGGAAGGCGTTCGCGTCGACGTTCACCCGAGCTGGTCCTCGGCGCTGCGCTGCGCCGCTCGCGCCACGGTCGCGATTGCGACGCCATGGCGCCGCGCCGCGCGCGCGCAGGCCTCGTACTCCGGCTTCACCGACTGTGCCCCATCGGGAGCGCGCGAGAGCTTCACGCGTATCGGTCCGTACTTCGTCGCGACCGAGCTGGCGGCGCGCTTGCGCAGCAGGCGCGGAACGCGCTGCACGCGCACGCCGAGTGCGCTCGAGTCGGAGAGGACCAGGCGCGCTAGGCGCTCCGCGTCCGAGGGCCGAGCGAGCACGCGCAGCGCCTGACCGGGCCTCCCCTTCTTCATGAGCAGCGGCGTGAGCGAGGCGTCGAGCGCGCCCTCGGCGTGCAGGCGCTCGACCAGGAACGCCAGGTGCTCGGGGGTCATGTCGTCCAGATGCGTGTCGAGCACCGCGACCTCGTCGCGCGCGAGCTCGGCCTCCGCCTCGCCGAGCACCGCGCGCAGCGCGTTCGGCAGCGGCCCGCGCCGGTCGTCGCCCGCCCCGAAGCCCTGCGCGGACGGGCGCAGCGCCGGCAGCCAGGCGAACTCGTGCACCAGGGTCGCGAGCAGCGCGGCGCCCGTGGGGGTCACCGTCTCCCACTCGACGTCGTACGGGAACGTCGGGATGCCGCGCAACAGCTCGACGGTCGCGGGCGCGGGCAGCGGAATCGCCCCGTGCGCCGTCGCGGCCTCTCCGCGTCCGAGCGGCAGCGGCGAGCACGTGACTCGCGCGACGCCGAGTGATTCGACCGCGGCGCACACGCCGACCACGTCGCCGAGCGCGTCGAGCGCGCCGATCTCGTGGAAGTGGATGCTCTCGATCGGCACGCCGTGGATGCGCGCCTCGGCGCGCGCCACGCGCTCGAACACCTCGAGGCTCTGGGCGCGCACCCGGGGCGAGAGACGCGCGCGGCGCAGCAGCGCGCGAATCGACTTCCAGGTGCGCTCCGCGGAGTCGCGCTTTCGCCCCTGGATCGCGACGTAGCGCGCGTCGAGCGCGCCGCGCGGAACCCGGGTGAGTCGCATGCGGATCGGCCCGACGCCGAGGCCCGCGTGGGCCGCGCGCACCGCGCGCGCGTCGGCGCCGACCTCGAGCAGCGCCCCCAGCAGCATGTTCCCCGCCGCTCCCGAGAAGCAGTCGAAGTGGAGCAGGCGCGCGCCCGCACCGCGGCGGCCGCGCTCAGGCGCGGTTGATGAGCGAGGCGACGTACGCCGCTCCGAAGCCATTGTCGATGTTCACCACGGTCACGTTCGCGGCGCACGAGTTCAGCATCGCGAGCAGAGCCGCTACACCGCCCAGTGACGCCCCGTAGCCGACGCTGGTCGGCACCGCGATCACCGGCGCCGAGACCAGCCCGCCGACGACCGACGCGAGCGCGCCCTCCATGCCCGCGACCGCGATCACGACCGACGCGCGCCGCAGGACGTCGAGTGACCCGAGCAGGCGGTGCAGACCGGCGACGCCCGAGTCGTAGACGCGCTCGACCTTGTTCCCGTACAGCTCCGCGACCGCGGCGGCCTCCTCGGCGACGGGCAGGTCCGATGTCCCGGCCGACACGACCGCGATCGGCCCGCGGCCCCGGGGCTGCAGCGGCGCCTGGCGCAGGATCGCGAGCCGCGGCGTCGCGAGTATCTCGAGCTGCGGCAGGACGCCGCGCAGCTCGGCCGCGACGTCGGGCGCGATGCGCGTGATCAGCACGTTGCCCCCCGCTTGCGCGAGCGCGGTCGCGATGCGCGCCAGCTGGTCGACCGTCTTGCCCGTGCCGAGCACCACCTCGGGAAACCCGACGCGCAGCGCGCGGTGCGTGTCGACGCGCGCGTCGCCGAGCTCGACGAAGGGCGCCACGGCCAGCGTCTCGACGAGCTCGTCGCGCGACAGCTCGCCGCGCGCGTGCCGGTCGAGGAGGGCGATCAGGCGCTCGCGGTCCATGCGGCCGGCAGTCTAGTCGATGTCCACCGGCGCCGGAACGAGCACGAAGCGCATGCGCAGCGAGCCGTGTCGCTCGTAGAGCACGACGTCGCCCACGGTGCGCACCGTGTCGTGAATCTCGCTCAGCTCCGGCAGCTGCAGCTCGCCCCGCGAGGAGTAGCCCGCCCGCGGCACCGAGGGCAGAGCGGTCCCGCCGAGCATCTGCGCGAGCGCGTTCGCCGCGCCCGACACCGCGATGTTCCCGACCTCGGCCAGCACCGCGAGCGGCGAGAGCTCGCTGCCCTCTTTGCCCGCGATGCGCGACAACACCTCCTCCACCGCGCCCGCCGAGAGCAAGAGCGCGGCGCGCGCCTCGAGCGGCCCGTGCAGCTCCGCGAAGATCCCGGCCACGCGCTCCTCGCGCAGGAACAGCGAGCCCAGCGGCCGGCCCGCGGGAAGCTGGCGCAGCCGCGGCACCTCGGTGAGCATGATCGTGTCGAGCAGGATCGCGAGCGTCGACGCGGCGTGTCCAGCGAGGATGTTCGCGAGCTCGGCCAGGCGATCGTCTTCGTCGGTCACGCGAAGTTCTCCACGAGTGACCCGATCTCCAGCAGGAACACCGGCGCGCCGTCGCGCAGGATCGCGACGCCGCCCAGGTGAGACATCTGCGTCAGCGGCTCCGGGGTCTGGCGCACGAAGACTTCGAGGTCGTCCAGCACGCGGTCGACCAGCACGCCGAGCTTGAAGCCGCGCGCCTCGAGCACGACCACGCAGCCCACGCCGGGCGCGACCGCGGGCAGGCCGATGCGCGGGCCGAGGTCGACGAGCGGCAACGGCTCGTCTTTGAACATGAAGAACGAGTCGACGCCGGCGTGCTCGACCGCCGCCTCGGCCGCGGAGAGCACCGCTTCGGTCGAGAGGATCGGGAGCGCGACGCGCTGTCCACCGACTTGCAGCACCAGCACGCGCTGCAGGGTCACCATCGAAGGCAGATCGAGCAGGAACGCGGTGCCCTTGCCGGGCTCGCTCTCGACGCTGATCGCGCCGCCGAGCGCCTCGACCTGGCGCTTCACGACGTCGAGGCCGACGCCGCGGCCCGAGACGTCACTCACTTCGTCCTTGGTCGAGAGACCCGGCTCGAAGATCAGCTCGCGGATGCGCTCGGCGGGCAGGTCCTCGGCCACCATCTGCACGAGCAGGCCGCGGTCGATCGCGCGCTTGCGGACTTTCTCGACGTCGATGCCGCGCCCGTCCTCGTCGATGCGCAGGTGCAGCCGGCCGTCGACGCGCGTGGCGCTGAGTCGCAGCAGGCCCACCGGATCCTTGCCCGCCGCGACGCGCTCCGCCTCGCTCTCGAGCCCGTGGTCCATGGCGTTGCGCACCAGGTGGAGCAGCGCGTCGTCCAGGTGATCGAGCACCGCGCGATCGACCTCGACTTCCTCGCCGACGAGCTCGACGCGCACGCGCTTGCCGAGCTCGCGGCCGAGATCGAACGCGACCCGCGGCAGGCGTTCGAGCAGGCGGCGCACCGGCGTGGTGCGGATCTCGAGCGCGCGGCGGCGCAGCTCGCGCACCGCGCGCGCGAGCTGCTCGAGCTCTTCACCGAAGGCGCGCTGCAGCTCGAAGTAGCCGGCGTCGCGGAACAGCTCCTCGAGTCGGGCCTGGCCCTGCATGAGGACGCCTACCGCGGCCAGGAAGCGATCGATCGCCTCCGTGCGAACACGGACCGTGCGGGGGAGCGGCGGTGCCGCGGCCGCGGGAGTTTTTTTTTGAGCGGGGCGGCGGTCGGCGCGGGCTCGGCGGGGGCGCCGGCAGCGCGCGGCGCCGGAGCGGCGGAGTGCGCGGTGAGTCGCGCGATCAAGTCGGCGCGCGGCTGCGGGGCGGCGCCGGTCAGGTCGACGCACGCGACCATCTCCTCGAGCGCGGCGATCGCCTCCGCGACCAGCGACAGACCGCCGGCGTCGATCAGCGCGCCGCTGCGCAGCGGCTCCATCCAGTCCTCGAGCACGTGCGAGAGCGACGACGCGGCGGCGTAGTCGAGCGACGCCGCCATGCCCTTGATCGAGTGCGCCATGCGGAACAGCGTGTCGACCGCCTCGCCGGCCGACTCGTCGCCCGCGGACAGCGCGGTGAGCGCGCGCGCCATCTCCTGGAGATGGTCGCTCGCCTCGTCGACGAACAGCGTCCTGTATTTCTCGAGGTTCAGGATGAGCCTCGAGTCACTCGCCGATCTTGCTGATCGCCTTCTGCGCGACCTCGATCACGTGATCCGGCTTGAAGGGCTTCACGATGAAGTCGCGCGCGCCGGCCTCGAGCGCTTCCATCACCAGCGCCTCCTGGCCGAGCGCGCTGCACATCACCACGCACGCGCCCGGGTGACCCGCGATGATCTCGCGCAGCGCCTCGAGCCCGCTCTTGCGCGGCATCACGATGTCGAGCGTCACGAGATCCGGGTGATGCTTGGCGAACGCGGACACCGCCTCGTTCCCGTCTGCGGCCTCGGCGACGATCTCGTACCCGCCGTCGGTCAGAATGTCGCGCAGCATCTCGCGCATGAATGCCGCGTCGTCTGCGATCAGAACCCGCTTTGCCATGGCTCCTGTCCTCCTGCCCTGCTGCGGAGCTCCGTCAGCAGCAAGACCCCCCGTTCGATCAAACCATCGGGATCGACCAATCCGAGCGATCGTTCCCCCTCAGTGACCCATTCCACCAGCTCGTCGCTGCGCGGCAGCTCGCCGCTCTCGAGCAGCGCCAGCGCCCGTTCGATGCGCTGCACGCCGCCGACCAGCACGCCGAGCCGAAGATTGCCGCGTTCCAACACCAGCATGTGTCGGTACCCGAGCGCCGAGCGACCGGTGAGCAGCGCGCCGCCGTCGACGGCCGGCAGCGGCTCACCGCGCATGTTCACGACGCCGCCGAGCTCGAGCGCCACGCGCGGAATCAGATGCGGGCGCGGCGCGGCCACCACCTCGAGCACCGCGCCCAGCGGCAGCGCGTAGGCCTGTTCGGCGATCTCGAAGCGCAGCCATGACTCCGCCATCGCGCCCTACCTCGTCCGGAACCGGCGCGCGACTTCGCCGAGCTGCACGGACATGTCGGAGAGCCGCGCCGCCTGGCGCACCATCTGCTCGACCGTGCGCGTCTGCGCGGAGAGACCCACGCGCATGTCGTTCACGGCCTTGGCGTTCTGTCCGACGACCGTCGAGATGCGCTCGACGTCGCCCACGATGCGCTCCGACTCGATCGCCTGCCCGCTCGCGTGGTGCGTGATCTCCTCGGCGCGCGACGAGGCTTCGGTGACCGCGCCCTGGACCTTCTCGAGCGCGGCGAAGATCGCCTCGAGGTCCTGGCGGCCGCCGCGCACGTCGTCGCGCATCGAGCGCGTCTCCTGCGCGATGCGCTTCGATTCCTCCTCGAGCTGGCGGATCAGCAATTCGATCTGGTCGGCCGAGGTGCCCGCGCTCTCGGCGAGCTTGCGGATCTCCTCGGCGACGACCGAGAAGCCGCGGCCCGCGTCGCCGGCGCGCGCGGCTTCGATCGAGGCGTTGAGCGACAAGAGGTGCGTCTTCTCGACGACGCTGGTGATCATCTCGGTGACTCGGTGCACCGAATGGATCTTGCCCTCGAAGCTCTCGACCCGGTGTCCGGCCTGCTCGATCTTCTCGAACAGGCTCTGCATCTTGGCCTGCGACGTGCGCGACACCTCGACGCCGGCGGTGGTGCGCTGGCTCGCCTCGGCGGTCAGCGCCGACGCGCGGCGCGCGGCGTCGGCGTTGGTGCGGAGTGACTCCGCGATCTCGCGGATGCGCTCGCGGATCTGCTCGACGTCCTTCTGCTGCTGCGCCGCGCCGGAGGCGACGCTCTCCATCGTGGCGCCCAGCGCATGACTCGTGCTGTTCACGCTCTGCGACGAGCTGGCGACGTCGCGCGAGCTCTGCGCGACCTCGTCGGCCGCGCGCTGGATGTGCTCCACCAGCTCGCGGAGCTTCTGCAGCATCACGTCGACGGAGCGCGCCAGGTCGACGGTCTCGTCTGGAAAGCGCCGGCCGGCCTCGATGTCGACCTCCGCGGTCAGGTCGCCGCGGCTGATCCGGTCGGTGCACGAGCGCAAGGTGCGGAAGTTCGCGGTGAGTTGGCCGGCGTAGATCCAGCCGAGGCCGACGCCGAGCAGCATCGCCACGAAGAACGCGCCCCAGCTCGGCGCGCCCAGGATGTGCAGCAGCGGAGTGATGCCCGCCCCGACGGCCGTCGCCGCGGTGAATCCGAGCACGAGCTTCTGCGACAGATCGAGGCGCACAAGGATCCTCATGACCGCGTGGGCACCCCTACCCACGCGATCCTCATGATCGCGTGGGCACCCTACCCACGCTCTTCCAAGGCGCAGTTCCGCCGGGAAATGCGGGGGCGCCTGGCTACTTCTCGGAGCCTGTCCGGGGCGCCTTGAAGTGCTCGAAGCCGCGCGTGCGCGGCTCGACCTCGCGGCCCGCGCGCGTGAACACCAGGCGGTGTTGGCGCGTGACGACGCCGATCTCGGTCACGCGACACTGCAGTCGCCGGCTGAGCACGGCTGCGCTCGGCGCGCGCGCCGGCGCGGCGAACAGCAGCTCGTAGTCTTCGCCGCCGGCGAGCGCGAGCAGTA
>DATFUE010000409.1:0-3554 GCA_035261165.1 Myxococcota bacterium | reverse complement strand
TGGGATCTGGTCGCGCTGGAGCTCGAGAATGACTTCCACTGCGTTGCGCTGGACTTGCGCGGGCATGGCCTCAGTGACTGGAGCGAGCGCTACTCGATCCCCGATTCGGTGCGCGACGTCGCGGCCCTGGCCGACCAGCTCGGGGGCGATGGCTTCCACGTCGTGGGCATGTCGCTGGGCGGGAACGTCGCGGCGCACTACGCGGCGTCGCCGGGTACCCGGGCGCGCTCGCTCGTGCTCGTGGACGTCGGCCCGGGGGTCGATTTCGGCGCGACGCAGGGCATGCGCGAGTTCATGAGCCGGCCGATCGCCGAGCTCTCGCTGGACGAGCTGGTCGACGGCGCCTTCGCGGTGAGCACGAGCGGCGGACCCCGCGACAAGATCCTGTACCGCTACATCCACATGACCCAGCGCCTGCCCGACGGCTCGCTCGCCTGGCGCGGCGATCGGCGCCGGCCGCACGACTACGCCCACATCCTCGCGAAGCTCGAGGAGCTGCCGGGGCTGGCGAAGTCCATGCCGCTGCCGGTGCGCATCGTGCGCGGCGGGCGCAGCCGCGTGCTGACCGATGAGAAAGTCGCCGCGTTCGCCGCCTGCTTTCCGAACGGCTCGTGGGCGCTCGTCCCCGACGCCGGACACAACGTGCAAGAGGACGCGCCAAAGGCGCTCGCGCGCGAGCTCCGCGACTTCCTGCGCGCGAAGTAGACTGTGCGGCGGAGGACGATGCGATGACGATCGACCCGCGCCTTTTCGCGCCCGAAGCGATCGACCCCGAGACCAGCGCCGCGAACGAGATGCTCGAGAAGCTGCTCGCGCAGACACCGCCGATCTACACGCAGACGCCGCAGGCGATTCGCGCGGCGCGCGAGTCGGGGCAGGGCGCGTTCGGGCCGATCGTGCGCCTGCCGCACGCCCAGACGCGCGTGATTCGCGGACCCGCGGGGGAGATACCGCTGCGGGTGATTCGACCGCAGAGCGGGGCGCTCCGCGGGGTGTACTTCCACATCCACGGCGGCGGGCACGCGCTCGGGAGTCACGACGCCCAGGACGTCATGCTCGACCAGATCGCCAACGCGGCCCGCGCGGTGGTGGTGAGCGCGGGCTACCGCCTCGCGCCCGAGCACCCGTACCCCGCCGGCCCGGACGACTGCGAGGCCGCGGCGCTCTGGGTGCTCGAGAACGCCGGACGCGAGTTCGGCAGCGAGCGCTTCGTGATCGGCGGTGAGTCGGCGGGCGCGCACCTCGCGGCGGTCACGGCGATCCGGCTGCGCGACCGCCACCACGTGACTCCGTTCCGCGGCGCAAACCTCGTGTACGGGGTCTACGACCTGACGTTCACGCCCAGCGTGCGCAACTGGGGCGAGCGCTACTTGATCCTCTCGACGCCGGTCATCGAGTGGTTCTCGAATCACTTCATCCCGGACAAGAGCCGGCGCGGGCATCCGGACCTGTCGCCGCTCTATGCCGAGCTGCACAGCCTGCCGCCGGCGCTGTTCAGCGTCGGTACGCTCGATCCGCTGATCGACGACAGTCTGTTCATGTCCGCGCGCTGGGCCGCCGCGGGCAGCCGCGCCGAGCTCGCGATCTACCCGGGTGGCGTGCACGGCTTCAACCTGTTTCCGCTGCCGCTCGCCGCGAAGGCCAACAAGCGCTGCCAGGAGTTCATCGCCGCGTCGCTCGGGAGCTGAGCGCGGTGGTCGCCGCGAAGGTCGACATCCTGCTGCCCTGCGCGGCCATGGTCCTGCTCACGGCGGTCGTCTGGGTGCGCATGTACGTGGTGCGCATCGCCGAGATCCGAGAGAAGCAGATCGACCCGCAGTCGGTGCGCAGCTCCGCGCTCGGGGCCGGCTTGCTCGAGCGCGTCGAGGCCGCGGACAACTTCGAGAACCTGTTCGAGGTCCCGGTGCTGTTCTACGCGCTGTGCGCATGTCTCGCCGCATCGGACCACGTGACTCCGCTGTTCGTCGTCGGCGCATGGCTGTTCGTGGCGCTGCGCGCGCTGCACAGCTTCATCCACCTCACCTACAACCGGGTGATGCACCGCTTCTACGCGTACGCCGCGGGCACCGTGCTGATCTTCGCGCTGTGGGGCGTCTTCGCGCTCCGGCTGATCGCGCAGCGCGTGGTCTAGGTCAGCGCAGGAGGCAGCGCACGATCGGGACGGTGTCTCGCGGGCGGAGCTCGCGATCGCGGCGCAGCGCGGCGGTGGTGCGCAGCACGCACGTGGCGTAGCGCACGCGGTCGCGGAGGCTGCGCCCGCGGGTTCCGCAGTGCGCGAACGCGTCGGCCAAGGTGCAGCCGTCCGTCGCCTGATTCGCGATGTGCGTGTCGCAGGCCGCGATCCTCAACGTCGGCGCGAGGTCCGAGGCGGGGCAGGCGTCGCAGCGATCGCCGAGCGTGTCGCCGTCCGAATCACTCTGACTCGAATTCGCGAGCAGCGGGCAGTTGTCGTCCGAGTCGCCGACGAAGTCGCGGTCGGCGTCGACGGCCCGGATCGCGGCGATGAGCGGCGCGCAGCGGCCTGCGCGGTAGACGGAGCGCACGGGATCCGCGAGCGCGCCGTTGAACTCGTAGTGGAGCGGCGCGGCCGGATCCCAGAGCGGCCACGCGGGAGTGACTTCCGGCGTGCCGGTCGCCGCGAAGCCGGCCCACGCGGCGATCATCTGCTGCGAGAGCGTGAAGTCCGCGGGGGCCGGGAGGAAGACGGGGAAGAAACGGTCGACGTCGCCGAACACGTACAACAGCTCCAGGCTGTGGAACGAGCCGAGCGCCGCGAAGTCCGGAAAACCCGAGAACATCGTCTGCGTGAAGTGGTACACGCGCGTGGGATCGCCATGACTCGCGAGCGCGTCCGCCACGTCGACGACCGGACAGTTGAAGTTCAGCTCGCCGAACAGCGTGTCGTACTGCGCGAGGTTGTCGGCGGGATTCGCCGGCGGCGGGTAGAGCGGCAGGACGACCCCGGCGACAGGTCCGAGCCGCGCGGTAACTGCGGCGCTGTAGTTCGCCTGGATCTGCGCGACCAACGCCGGATCGAAGTTCACGAACGCGGTCATCTCGTCGCGGTTGCTGCCGATGATGACTTCGCGCCCGCGCACCCCCGTCTCCTGGAACACCGCGAGCGGGCGCTCCTCGAGCACGTAGCCATCGATCGTCGACTGATCGGCGCCGATGCCCGCGGCGCCCAGCTCTGCCTGGCGCGGCGTGATCGCCGCCAGCGGCAGCCCGCGCAGGCATGCAAGCGACTCGGGTCCCGATGCGGGGCAGCCGAGCCTGGTCGCGATGGCCGCGCCCACGTCGACGCCGGTCGTGCCCGCGATCGAGCTTCCGGGAGTCGTGCGCAGCGGGCGCGCGATCTGGCAGTTGCCGCTCTCCAGGATCGCCCGCTGGAACAGGCCGTCCGCCCGCGGCGAGGCGAGCAGCGCGCAGCTCGCCACGGCGCCGGCCGACTCACCGAAGATGGTCACGTTTCCCGGGTCTCCGCCGAACGCCGCGGCGTTCTCCTGGACCCAGTGCAGCGCGCGCAGCATGTCGAGCAGACCCCAATTCCCCGA
>DATFUE010000408.1:0-6528 GCA_035261165.1 Myxococcota bacterium | reverse complement strand
CCCGCGAGCGCGAGTGAGACACGACCCGGCGCGGTGTCGACGCGGGCGACGCTCCATTCGAGCGGCGTTGCGGAGAGATTCGCTGTCAGTGGCTGCGTTCTCCGGGGCGAAGGCTGCCCAGTCGCTCGCATAGCGTCAAGGCGTCAAGGACACCGCAGGTCCAAAGGCGCGATCGATTCGCGCCGCTCATTGGTACGCGATCCGGTACGATGCGACAAAGCTACACAGAGGAGAACCCCGTGTCGGAGCGAGTGAAGATCGAGTTTCGGGACGGCGTCGCGGACGTCCGCCTGACGCGCGCGGACAAGATGAACGCGATCGACTCCGCGATGTTCAGCGCGCTCGGCGACGCGGGCCGCGCGCTCGCGGACGACAAGAGCGTGCGCGCCGTGGTGTTGTCGGGCGAGGGCCGCGCGTTCTGCGCGGGCCTCGACATGGAGAGCTTCGCGGCGATGGCCGGCCCGCGCGCGGGCGGCGGCGCGGACCCGAAGCTGTTCGAGCGCTCCGCGAGCGGGGCGAACCGCGCCCAGCTCGCCGCGTGGATCTGGCAGGAGCTGCCCGTGCCGGTGATCGCGGCCGTACACGGAGTGGCGTATGGCGGCGGTCTGCAGATCGCGCTCGGCGCCGACCTGCGCATCGTCTCACCCGACGCGCGTCTCTCGGTGATGGAGGTGAAGTGGGGCCTGATCCCGGACATGTCCGGCACGCAGACCCTGCGCCGGCTGGTGCGCCAGGACGTCGCGAAGGAGCTCACGTTCACCGGCCGCGTGGTGTCGGGGACCGAAGCCGTCGCGCTCGGCCTGGCGACGCGCACGTCCGAGAGGCCGCTCGAAGACGCGCTCGCGCTCGCGCGCGAGATCGCGACGAAGAGTCCGGACGCGGTGCGCGCGGCGAAGCGGCTGCTGCAGGAGACCTGGCAGGGCTCGATCGCCGACGGACTGAAGCTCGAGGAAGAGCTGCAGCGCAGCCTGATCGGCAAGCCGAATCAGATCGAAGCCGTGAAGGCGAACCTGGAGAAGCGCGCCCCGAAGTTCGCGGACTGACTGGTGTGCGGCGCGCCGACCCTTTCCTAGTGGATCCCTGATTCCTCGGCGCGGTGGTCGAGATAGGCGCGGAGCTTGGCGACGTCGGCATCGCCGAGATACGCGGAGAATTCGGGCATTCCGTTTCCGCGCAGCGCTCCCTTGAGGACGATGTCGGCGAGCGCGGCGCGCGTCTCGGGTGAGATCTTGCGCAGGTCCTTCATGCCGACCATCGCGACCGCTGCGCCGCCGTGACACGTCGCGCAGTACTTGTGATACAGGCGCTCGCCGTCGTAGACCTCGCCGGGCGCGGTGATGCGGTCGAGCACCATCTGCGTGGTGGGCGGCTCGCCCGTGCCGAGTGCGAAGGTGAGCAGGCGACCCTTGCCGTCGCCGCCTGACTCGTGGGCGACGTCGCCGCTCACCAGTGCGAACGTGCCTCCCCAGCCGGCGACGATCGACACGTACTGCTTGCCGTCGAGCAAATAGGTCACCGGGGCCGCGATGATGCCGGTGCCCGAGTGCGACTCCCAGAGCTGCGTGCCGTCGTTCGCGCGGTACGCGACGAAGCGGCCGTCCGCCGTGCCCTGAAACACGAGATTTCCGCCGGTCGAGAGCAGCCCGCCGTTCCAGGGAAGCGCGTAGGGGTGGCGCCAGACCTCCTTCCGACTCACCGGATCCCAGGCGATCAGCGCGCCTTTGACGCTGTCTTTCGTCATCAACCCGAACACGTTGAAATCGGTGCCCGTGTTCATCGCGCCGGGCTGATACTGGAAGTCCTGCTCGTTCCGGTAGGCGCCGAGGATGTCGTGGGTCGGAATGTACACGAGCCCGGTCTTCGGGCTGTACGACATCGGCTGCCAGTTGTGTCCGCCGAAAGGCGTCGGCTTCACCAGCGCGAGTCCGTCCTGATAGTCCTGGCCCGGATTCTCGATCGGCTTGCCCGTCGACTTGTCGACGTGATCCGCCCAAGTCACTTCGACGTACTTCTCCGCAGAGATCAGCTCACCCGTCTTGCGGTCGAGCACGTAGAAGAAGCCGTTCTTCGGCGCCTGCATGATCACCGGGCGGTTGCGCCCTTCGATCTTCAAGTCCGCGAGGATCATGTGCTGCGTCGCGGTGTAGTCCCAGTTGTCGCCCGGCGTCGTCTGGTAGTGCCACACGATCTCGCCGTTTGCGGGGTTCAGCGCGAGGATCGAGGACAGGAAGAGATTGTCGCCGCCGCCGGGGCTGCGCACCTGTCGCACCCAGGGCGAGCCATTGCCCGTTCCGACATACAAGAGGTTCAGCTCCGGGTCGAACGCCATCGAGTCCCAGACCGTCCCGCCGCCGCCGACCTTCCACCACTCACCACCCTTCCAGGTCTGGGCGGCTTGCTCCAGCGCCTTCGACTCGAACGGCTGCGACGGATCGCCGGGCACCGTGTACGTGCGCCAGACCAGCTTGCCGTCCAGCGCGTCGTAGGCCGACACATATCCGCGTACCCCGTACTCGGCGCCGCCGTTGCCGATGATCACCTTGCCGGCGACGACGCGCGGCGCGCCGGTGATCGTGTACGGCAGACTCTGATCGACGGTCACGACCTGCCAGACCGGAGTACCCGTCTTCTCGTCGAGCGCGGCGAGCCGGCCGTCGAGCACGCCGACGTACACGCGGCCCTTGTAGAGCGCGACGCCGCGGTTCACGACGTCGCAACAGGCCTTGCTCGCGACGAGCTTGTCGACCTCGGGATCCCACTTCCACAGCTGCTTGCCGGTGCGCGCGTCGACCGCGAACACGACGCTCCACGAGCCGGTGAAGAACAGCACGCCGTCGTGCGCGATCGGCGTCGCTTCGTGACCGCGGCCGAGTCCCGTCTCGAAGCTCCAGACCTCGTGCAGGCGAGCGACGTTGTCGGCGTTGACTTGATCGAGCGGGCTGTAGCGCTGCTCGCCATACGTGCGGCCGGTGGTCAGCCAGTCGCCGACGTCCGCATCCGCGCCGCGCAGCCGCGCGTCGTCCACGACCTCGGACTCCGAAGGGACGCCGCCACCGCTCGCCGGGCTGGCAGCCGGCGCGCTGCTCCGGGGCGCCTTCTCCTGCTGCTCGCTCTCCGAGCCACACCCGAGCGCAAACGCGGCCGCGAGGACGACCGCGATCCGGAGCGCCTGCCCGCGCATCTCCCCCCTCCCAGTCACTTCTCGAAAACGACCTAGGCCAGCAGCTTGGTCAGGACCTCGCGCAGGCGCGCGGGGTCGGCTTTGCCGCCGGTCGCCTTCATCACCTGACCGACGAAGAAGTTCAGCAGCTTCCCATCGCCGGCGCGGAACTTCGCGACCTGGCCCGAGTTCGCGGCGATCACCTCGCGCGCATGGCGCTCGAGCTCGCCCGCGTCGGACACGGCCTCGAGCCCGCGCGAGCGCACGATCGCCTCGGCGCGGGCGCCGCTCCTCGCCATCTCCGCGAACACCTCGCGCGCCGACGCCGCCGTGATTCGGCCCGCGTCGATCAAGCGCAGCAGCTCGACCAGGTGCAGCGGTGTGATCGGCAGCTCGCCGAGTGACTTCCCGAGCTCGGTCGCTGCGGCGAGCACGTCGCGCATCACCCAGTTCGACACCGTCTTGGGCTGGCCGTAGAGCTGCAGCGCCGTCTCGAAGAACTCCGCGACGTCGCGATCCTCGGTCAGTACCTGGGCGTCGTATCCGGGCAGCCCGAATGACTCGCGGTAGCGCGCGCGCCGCGCCTGCGGCAGCTCGGGCAGCTTCCTGCGCTGCGCCTCGAGCCAGTCGGGCTCGAGCCGCAGCGGCGGGAGGTCGGGGTCGGGAAAATAGCGGTAGTCGTCCGCGTGCTCCTTCGTGCGCATCGGCGACGAGCGGCCCGCGCGGTCGTCCCAGTGCAGGGTCTGCTGCTGCACCTTCCCGCCCGACTCGAGCAGCTCGATCTGGCGCTCGATCTCGTGGGCGATCGCGCGCTCGACGAAGCGGAACGAGTTCAGGTTCTTCAGCTCGGTGCGCGTGCCGAGCCGTTTCTCGCCCGCGCGCCGCACCGACACGTTGGCGTCGCAGCGGAACTGACCCTTCTCCATGTCGGCGTCCGAAACCTCCAGGTACCGCAGCACCTGGCGCAGGCTGCGCAGATAAGCTCCGGCTTCGTCGGGCGAACGGATCTCGGGCTCGGAGACGATCTCGACCAGCGGCGCGCCGGCGCGGTTCAGATCGACGTGAGTCACTCCGCCGCCGGTGACCGCGTCGTCGTGGATGTTCTTCGCCGCGTCCTCTTCCATGTGGATGCGCGTCAGGCCGACGGAGCGCGTGCCGCTCTCGTCCTCGATCGGCACCGCGCCGCGCTTCGCGAACGGCTCGTCGTACTGCGAGATCTGATAGCCCTTGGGCAGATCGGGGTAGAAGTAGTGTTTGCGCGCGAACGTCGACACGGGCTGGAGCTCGCAGCCGAGCGCGAGCGCGGCGCGCACCGCGAGCTCCACCGCGCGCTCGTTCAGCACGGGCAACACGCCGGGCAGGCCCACGTCGACCTCGGTGGTCTGCGAATTCGGCTCGGCGCCGAACGCGTTGGGCGCGGAGCTGAACAGCTTCGAGCGGGTCTTCAGCTGCGCGTGCACCTCGAGGCCGATGACCGCTTCCCAGCCCGCCGGGATCTTGAACGTGCTGCCCTGCGCCACGCGGCGAGGTTATCCCGCGCCGTGCGGGTTTTCGAGGAGCGCCGTGTAGTCGCGAATCACGCGCGCGAGTCGGAACTCCTCGGGCAGGCGCGCGCGCGGCGGCGGCTCGGGACCGAGCGCGCGGGCGAGGGCGCGCGCGAGTCCGCGCACGTCGCCGTCGGCCACGAGCTGGGCGCCGGGAATCGCCGAGACGATCTCGCGCGTGCCGCCCGGGCAATCGAACGCGACCAGCCGCGCTCCGCAGGCGGCCGCCTCGAGCACCGCGACCGGCAGACCCTCGCGCCGCGAGCTCTGCGCGAAGGCGTGCGCGAAGCGCATCCAGGCATAGGGCTCGGCTTGATAGCCGGCGAAGTGCACGTGTGACTCGAGGCCGAGCTCGCCGGCGCGCGCCTCGAGCGCCGCGCGCTCCGGCCCGTCGCCGATCAGCCACAGCTCCGCTGCGATGCCACCCGCGACCAGCAGCGCGAAAGCCTCGAGCAACCGGTCGTAGCCCTTCACCGCCGAGAGCCGACCGACGCCGACCACGTGCGGCCCGTCGCTCGCGAACGGCGAGCGCCCGGTGGCGAGCGACGCCTCGATCTTCGCTTCGTCGATCGGATTGCGGATCATGCGGATCTGCGCGGGCGCGAGGCCGAAGCTCGAGACCAGGTCGTCGGCGATCGCGTGCGAGCAGGCGACGATGCGATCCGCGCGCGGATACAGCGCGCGATAGCCGGCGCGCCAGAGCCACGGGCGCTCCTGCTCCGCCACCTCCGCGGACAGGGTCGTGTGCTCGATCGGAATCACCGCGGTGCCGCGCGGCATCAGCGGCCGCCCGGCGAGACACACCAGGTTGAGATACCCGAGGTTCGGCACGATCACGTCGGGGCGCAGCTTCTGCACCAGCCGCACGAGCGGACCGAACGCGCGCCGCACGCGCCCGCCGCCCAGCTCGTGCACCGTCACGTCCTTCGCGACGCGCGCGAGAAACTCGCCGGTCGCTTCGGCCAGCCCGAGGTGCAGCTCGAAGCGCTCGCGCGGCAGCTCCTGCAAGAGCAGCGCGACCACGCGCTCTGCGCCGCCCAGGCGCAAGCTCGGGACCAGGAACAGGACGCGAGTCACCGGCTCACGCAGGACGAGTGCATCGTCACGGCACGAAGTTGATGAGGCGCCCTGGCACGTAGATCACGCGTCGCGGCTCGCTCGCGCCCAGGTGCTTCTTCACGTTCTCGTCGGCCTGCGCCGCCGCGCGCACCGCCGCTTCGTCCGCGTCCTTCGGCACGCGCACGCGCGCGCGCAGCCTGCCCGCGACCTGCACGCTGATCTCGATCTCGTCGCTCACCAGGAACGCGGCCTCGGCCTCGGGCCAGGGCGCGCGCGCGAGTGATTCGGCGTGGCCGAGCTTCTCCCACAACTCCTCGGCCAGGTGCGGCGCGAGCGGCGCGAGCAACAGCACGAACGGCTCGACCAACCCGCGAGTTGCGGGCGCGTCCTTCTCGAGGTCGCGCACGAACACCATGAGCTGCGAAATCGCGGTGTTGAACTCGAGCGCCTCGCAGTCCGCGGTCACTTTGGCGATCGTGCGCGCCAGGAGGCGCCGCTGCTCGTCTGTGCCCGGACCGGGCGCGAAGCTGCGCAGGCGGTCGCCTTCCTCGCGCTGCTCCATCACGAGGCGGTAGGCGCGGCCGAGGAAGCGCGCCACGCCGGGGATGCCGTCGGTCGACCAGGGCGCGGCCTTGCCGAGCGGCCCGATGAACATCTCGTAGAGGCGCATCGCGTCGGCGCCGAACTCCTCGATGACGTCGTCGGGACTCACCACGTTTCCGCGGCTCTTCGACATCTTCTCGATGACTTCCTCGAGGTCGACGT
>DATFUE010000407.1:0-5585 GCA_035261165.1 Myxococcota bacterium | reverse complement strand
CGCCCGGCGCCAAGACGTCGACGATCACCTATCGCGTGCCCTTCTACGACACCGACGCGATGCAGATCGTCCACCACGCGCGCTACGTCCACTATCTCGAGCTCGCGCGCATCGTGTTCCTCGACGAGCACGACCGGCCGTATCGCGAGTACGTCGCCGAAGGTCTGCACTACGCGGTGACCGGGGTCGAGATCGACTATCAGATGGCGGCGCGCTTCGACGACCGCCTCGAAGTCACCTGCTGGATCGACTGGCTGAAGCGCGTGTCCCTCGCGATCGGCTACACGATCCGGCGCGGCGGCGACGTCATCGCCACCGCCAGGACGGAACACGCGATGGTGTCGAACGAGGGGAAGCTCGTGCCGATCCCGCCCGCGCGGCGCGCGGTGCTCGCGACGCTCACGCCGGGCTAGCGGCCTCCCAGCGCACGACCCAGACGCAGCGCGGGCTGCTCGCGCTGCGGCACGCGGGGTGGAGGAAGGTCGGGTTCGCCGCGCCCGCCAGGCGGTGGACCTCCGAGAAGTAGCCGCCGAGCAAGCGGCAGTACTCGGCCGAGCCGTGATCCCAGCCGACCAGCTCGTAGGTCACTGAGCTCGGCGTCTCACTGGTGACGCTGAGCACGCCGGTGTCGTGCTGTGTCTTCCAGAGCGTGCGCGCGCGCGTCGTCGGGCCGCGGTGCAGGAGGTCCGCATAGACGCCCTCCAAGTGAGTGCGGGCGGAGCGCGCTCCCATCGTCTCGAACACGCGCTCGCGAGGGACCGGAAGCAGCGCGGCGCAGGTGACGATGAGCGCGATCAGGTCCTCCTCGGGATACCAGGACGCGACGACGACGCGGTCTTCGAGATAGTGCCGCAGCGCGGGCGGCACGAGCCGGGCCGCTTCGTCCTTGCGCGTGCGAAGCAGCTTCACGGCATTCAGAACCGCGCTGCCCTTCGTCTTGCCCATGGCGGACGCTCCGCGCTGCAGTGTCACTTGCTGTCTCAGCGAGTCACAGCCACCTGAAGTGATCGGTCCGACCAGCAGGATCCTTGAGTGACTGCGATCGTCGATCGGGTCAGGGGGTCGCGGCGGCGATGGCGCTCGCGAAGTCGGCGCGCTCCGCGACGAGGCGCCGGAACTTCGCGAGATCGCGCGGGCGGCTGAAGGTCAGCACGCCGCGGAGGCGGCCTTCGCGGCCGTAGAGCGCGGTGAACTTCCGCTCGGCGGTCGAGCCGGCCACCACCCGCACCTCGTCGTCCCCGCGCATGCGCCCGGCGAACTGGATCTTCACGTCGTACTGATCCGACCAGAAGAACGGCACGGGCGCGAACGGCTCGGCGCCGACGTCGCTGCCCGCGAGTCTCTCGGCCACGTAGCTGCCCTGCTCCGCCGCGTTGCTCCAGTGCTCGATGCGCATGTCCTCGGCGAAGAGAGGGTTGTGCCAGCGCGCCACGTCGCCTGCCGCGAAGACCCCGGGCGCCGCGGAGCAGTACGCGTCGCACACCACGCCGTCCGCGATGCGCAGGCCAGAGCCCTCGAGCCACGCGGTCTCGGGCGCCGCGCCGACCCCCACGACGACGAGGTCCGCCGCGAGCTTCGAGCCGTCCGAGAGCGCGAGGCGCTCGATCCGACCCGTGCCCTCGAAGCCGGTGACTCCCACGCCGCAGCGCAGATCGACGCCGTGGTCGCGGTGCAGCGCGGCGCACACGCCGCCCATCGCCTCGCCGAGCCCGAGCGCGAGCGGCACGGGCAGCGGCTCGAGCACAGTCACTTCGAGCCCGCGCGCACGGCAAGACGCTGCGACCTCCGAGCCGATGAAGCCCGCACCCACGACCGCGACGCGCGGGCCGCGCTCGAGCGCCGCGCGAATCGCGAGCGAGTCGTCGAGCGTGCGCAGCACGTGCAGCCCCTCGAGCTCGGGCTGACCGCGCAGCCGCCGCGCCGCCGCGCCGGTCGCGATCAGCAGCGCGTCGAACGGCTCGCGGGTCCCGTCGTCGAGCCGCAGCTCGCGGGCGGCCAGATCGAGCGCGCTGGCGCGCACGCCCAAGCGCAGCTCGAGCGCGAGCTCCTCGTAGGGCCGCTTGCGCAGCCCGATGCGGTCCGGCTCCCACCTGCCCTGCAAGAGCTCCTTCGAGAGCGGCGGGCGGTCATACGGCAGGTGCTTCTCCGCGCCGACGACGACCAGGCGCCCGGCGTAGCCGAGGCGGCGCAGTGACTCCGCCGCGCGCAGACCCGCGAGCGAGGCGCCGGCGATCACGACTCTCTGGAGGCTCCGCACGCCGCGCAGCTTAGAGGACGCTGGCGAAGAACAGCCAGCGGCGCTCCCAGAAGCGCTCGAGGACGACCTCGAGCTCATTCGCGCCCGCGCGCAGCGGAACGCGCGCCACGCCCTCGTCGCGCTCGACGCCCTTCAGGTTCGCGAGCTCGAGCACGAGCGCACCATTCAGATACACGCGCGCCGCGCTGCTCGCGCCGACGTGCAGCTCTGCGGGACCGGCGGCGGCGCGCTCGATCTGGGCTCTCGCGACGACGACGTCGCCAATCGACGCGTGCGCGAGCGTGCCGAGATCGACCAGCGGAATTCCCGATTCGGCGGCCCGCAGCTCGGCGCCAGCATCGCTCTCCGGCACCGTGAGGTCGGCGAGCGGCGCCCAGTCGGGATTCGCGTGCCGCGCGGAGACACGCCACGCGCGCACGCCCCCCGCCTCGAGCGGGTCGGGCAGCACCCGACTCACCTTCTCGACCAGAAGCGAGGCGAGGGCGAAGCCGGTCGCTCCGCCGAGGCGGAGCTCGAGCGCGCCGTCGCCGACGTGCGCCGTGAACGCGCGCTGCACGAGTCCGCCGACGTCCAAGGGCACATCCAGGAGCACCGGCCGTCCGTTCGCCGCCACCATGCCGGAGACCAACAGGTTCTGCTGGTCCCAGGCGGCGTTCGCGCCGACCACCGAGACGCGGTAGTCGCCGTCGGGCAGGTCGACGCGAAACACGCGCGGGCGCCCCGAGGCGAGCGCGCGCGAGATCGGCTTGGGCAGCGCGCCCTCCCCGAACGGCCAGTAAGCCGCGTAGAGCGACAGCGAGCGGAGTGAGTCCGGGGCGGGGTCGTTCGACACGCTCAGGTAGCGCTCCTCGGGCGTCGCGAGTGAGTCGTCGTCCGCGGGAAGCCAGCCGAAGCCGAGCGTGCTCGAGTACGACGTGTCCGCGCCGACCGCGCGCCAGGGGGGGATGTCGGCGCTGTGCCCGAAGGCGAATGCCGCCTCCGGGTCCCCGAAGTCTGCGAGGCTTCGAACCCAGGCGAGGTACGCGCGCTCGCGCTCCGCGGAGAGCCCGAGGAGCAGCGCGCCCGCCGCGTCGTCGTAGGCGTGCGCGTCCGCCGAGCGGAGCGCCCTGACTCGCGCGATGCGTGCCTCGAGATCCGCCGCTCCCGCGCCCGCGCGCCGGGCCCGCGCGAGCCGCTGGTCCCCACGCGCGAGGGCGCTCGCGCGCGCCTCCGCGCCCCCCGGGCCGAGCACGAGGACGCCGTACACGCGCAGCGCCGGGAGAGTCACTTCGGCGCGCCGGCCCCCGACCCGCAGCGGCAGGTCGCGCTCCGGCTCGCCGGGCGCGAGCCAACGCGCGCGCTCGGCGCGCACGCCCTCGGGCAGGCGCAAGCTCACCGTCGCGACAGCCGTCGGGCGCGCCGCACCACTCGCGTAGTCGAGCGCGTAGCTGACAAAATGAGCCGAGACGAAGCCGCCCGCGTGGCGCCACAGCTTCACCCAGGTCGTCGCGGGAAGGTCGCCCGACACGAGCGGCTCCGGCAGGAGCGGCGCGAGCTCGGCGAGGAGGCGCGCGGCGAGCGCCCGCCCCTGCGCGGTCTGCGGGCCGCGCCAAACGGGGAACGACGCGCCGCCGGCCAGAACGCGCACCCGCCCCGCCGCGCGCAGCAGCGCCAGCGCATCGCCCGCGCGCGGCTGGTTTCGCTCGTCGCGCGTGCCGAGCTTCCCGAGCACCGCCACGGTTCCGCCGCCCCGCAGATAGCGAGTGAGTCGCTCGAGGTCCTCCGCCGCGAGCCGCTCGAGCGAGGGCGCGATCACCACGCGATAGCGCGCCAGGTCGGACTCGCGCGGCGCCGACGGTGCGAGCTCCGGGTGCGGCAGCACGACGACGTCGTACGGAACGTGGCCCTCCTCCAGCGTGCGCGCGGCACCCGAGAGGTCGTTCAGCACCGGCGTGTCGCTGCTGCTCGCCTCGGGCACGCACTGGTCGAACAGGACCGTGGCGACCGAATACAGGAGCGCCACGTCGGCGAGCCGCGAGCGTCCGCGCGGCGTGAACACCGCTCGGTGTCGGTCGCGCAGGCGGACGACGCCCGCGTACGCCGGCAGGGCCGCCGGCGCCTCCCGCGCCAGCAGGTCCGGGTCCACCAGGGGAGTGCCGCCGCCCGCGCTGATCTCGGCGAGCTCGTGCGCGAGGAGGTCCGGAGTCTGCTTTTCCGGGCGAGCCAGGAACATCAGCGCGCGCGGGCCGCTGGCGATCGCGACCCCGAGCTCGAGCCGCAGCGCGCCCAGCGCGTTCCACCAGCCGTGACGGAACTGGTCGTACTGCGCGATGCCCGAGGTCTCGAACCAGACCGTGTCGACGAAGGCCGCGAGCGCGAACGGATAAGGGTCGGGCCCGAGCGCCGAGCCGCCCAGGTTCCCGTGCACGTCGAAGGCGCGCCCCCGGCGCGCCGCGATGCGACGCAGATTGGTGTAGAGACGCGACCAGACCGCGAGGTTCGCGGCGTAGCGGTAGACCTGGTACTCGGCGAGCACCGGATCGTCGCAGAGTGACTGCGCGGCCGCGTTCGCGCGCCGCGGATCGAAAGCCTCGGGCGGCGCGTAGGGCCGCAGCGCTGCGAGCTGCGCGCCGTGGCGCTCGCGCAGATACTCGCGGATCGGCGCCAGCGGCGGCTCGCCCTTGCGCTCGCGCCAGGCCGCGAAGCCGGCCGCGGACGCGTCGCCGAAACGCCCGAGCGCGCTGGGCCCCACGCCCGCGGCCACGCCGCCGATGTTGTCCTGCGAGAGCGCATCGCCCAAGAGCGGGCTGGTCGCCGTGTCGTAGGCGAGCAGCGCCGCCCAGCGCGGCTCGACGGGGTCGGTGATGTACGCGCGGTGGGTGAGCCCTTCGAGTGGGTCGATCACCAGCTCGCCCAGCGGTCCGCGGGCGAGCCCGCGCTCCCCGAGCAGCTCGATCGCCGCTTCGGGGCGGAGCGAAAACGACTCCTGATACTCGGCGTAGCCGTAGTGCTCTTCGGCGATCCCGCGGCGCGTGAGCCAGCCGTGAGTCGTGTAGCTGCTCGCGCGGTCCATGTAGTCCACCTGCAGCCAGTTCTCGGGCGTCGCGAGCCAGCCTTCGAGCCGTCCGATCTGCGCGCTCGTGCCCTGCCCCAGCACCGCGTTCACGAGGTCCGCGCTCCAGGCGGGCGGCGAGAGCGAAAACGCGCGCAGCTCCGCAGCGACGTCGGGCTCGCGCCGGAGCACAGGCGCCCCTTCGGGCAGAGCGGTCACGGCGGCGAGTGCGCCCGCGAGGAGCGCCGTGCGGAGGGGCATGCGCGCGGAAAACTAGCAGAGGAAACCGTGCCGCGG
>DATFUE010000406.1:0-9598 GCA_035261165.1 Myxococcota bacterium | reverse complement strand
CGGTCGTTGATGCGCACGAGCACGTCGTCGGGAGACAGTCCAAGGATGCGCAGCGCGTCGAGCGCGACCGCGATCGCCTCCGCGTCCGCCGCGGGCTCGTCGCTGCCGATCACGTCGACGTTCCACTGGAAGAACGCGCGCAAGCGCCCGCGCTGCATCTTCTCGTAGCGGTAGAACTCCGGCGTCGAGTACCACTTGATCGGCTTGGGCAGGCCCGCGCCGCGCGCCGCGACCATGCGCGCGAGCGTCGGCGTCATCTCCGGGCGCAGCGCGACTTCGCGGCCGCCCTTGTCGGTGAACGCGTAGAGCTGGTTCGCGATCTCGGGACCCGACTTGGCGGTGAGCAGCTCGAGCGCCTCGAGCACCGGCCCGTCGATCTCCTCGAAGCCGGCGTTGCGCGCGGCGCGGTGCCAGGCCGACTCGATCCAGCGCCGCACGGCCAGGTCGTCGGGAAAGAAATCCCGGAATCCCGGCAGGGCTTGGAAGCGCATGGCGCCGCAGCGTAGCCGAAGGCCTCCGCGCTTCAAACGGCGCGCTCCGGCGTCGAAGAGAACCGTCGAAGAGAGGGCGGGAAGCGGTTACTCTAGTCCGCCCTCCGCGGTGATCGCGTGGGCACCCTACCCACGCTTCGTGCTGGACGTTTTTGCGTCGATGGAGGCATCTGGTGTACGAGGAGCTGGCTGGGCTCTTCTCTGGCGAGAACGGCGCTTGGGTCGAGGGGCTGTACGAGGACTACGTGCTCGGTCGCGAGCGCGTTCCCGAGAGCTGGCGCGCGTTGTTCGACGGCCTGCTCGGCCGCGTGACGGCCGACGAGCCGGCGATCGCACCGCGCGCGAACGGACGCGCCCCGGCTGCCGGCACGTCCGGCGCGCCGCGCGTGCTGGCGGCGCTGGCCGAGCCCGCCGCCGGTGTCATGGGGCTCATCGACGCGTATCGCAGCCACGGCCACCTGATCGCCAAGCTCGACCCGCTGGGCAACAACCGCGACTCGCATCCCCTGCTCGACCCCGCGAACTACGGGCTGGGCGACTGGGACGCCAGCCGGCGCGTGCGCTTCGGCAACTACCTGGGGCACCCCGAAGGGACCCTCGACGAGCTGATCGCGAGCCTGCGCCGCACCTACGGCGGCACCTTCGGCGCGGAGTTCATGGAGATTCGCGACAAGCCGCGCCGCGACTGGCTGATGGAGCGCATGGAGCCGCGCGAGAACCGGCCCGAGCTCTCGACCGAGGAGCGGCTGCGCATCCTGACGCAGCTCATCGCCGCGGAGCGCTACGAGCAGTTCCTGCACAAGCGCTTCCTCGGCGTGTACCGCTTCTCGCTCGAGGGCGGCGAGGCGCTGGTCCCGATCATGGACACGCTCGTCGAGGGCGCGTCGGAGCTCGGCGGCGAGGAGATCGTGATCGCCATGGCGCACCGCGGGCGCCTGAACCTGATGGCGCACGTCATGGACATGCCGTACCGCGCGATCATGGCCGAATTCCAGGGCGCGCTCATGCCGGCGAACGCACAGGGCGCGGGCGACGTGAAGTACCACCGCGGTTACTCGGCCGATCGGCGCACGCGCGCCGGGAAGTCGGTGCACCTCTCGCTCTGCCCGAACCCGAGTCACTTGGAGTGGATCAACCCGGTCGCCGAGGGCGTGGTCGCGGCGAAGCAGCACCGCCGCGGCGACACGGACGGCGCGCAGGTGATCCCGCTGCAGATCCACGGCGACGCCGCGTTCACGGGCCAGGGCATCGTGTACGAGACACTCGCGCTCTCGGAGCTCGCGACCTACCGCACCGGCGGCACGATCCACGTGATCATCGACAACCAGATCGGCTTCACCACCGAGCCGTCACAGTGCCGCTTCACGCAGTATCCGAGCGACACGGCGAAGAACATCCAGGCGCCGATCTTCCACGTGAACGCCGACGACCCCGAGGCCTGCGTGCACGCCGCGAAGCTCGCGGCCGCGTTCCGCCAGCAGTTCAAAGAGGACGTGATCATCCACCTCGTCTGCTACCGGCGGCACGGTCACAACGAGGGCGACGATCCGACTTACACGCAGCCGCTGATGTACAAGGCGATCGCGGCGCACGAGCGCGTGGCCGAGCTCTACACCGACCGGCTGCTGCGCGAGAACGCGATCGACGCGGCCGCGCTCGCGAAGCTCGAAGAGGAGCACAAGCGCAAGCTCGAGCAGGCGCTCGAGGAGAGCACGACTCACACGCGCCTCGCGGGGGCCGAGGGCTATCACGGCCTCTGGGAGGGGCTCGCGAGCCCGGAGCAGCGCGACGGCAAGACCGCGGTCACCCTCGAGGCGCTGACCAGCGTCGCGCGCGCGCTGGTCGAGGTGCCGCCGGGCTTCAACGTGCACCCGAAGCTGCGCCGCCAGCTCGAGGCGCGCATGCGCTCGGTCGTCGACAACGAGCCCATGGACTGGGGAACCGGCGAGGCGCTGGCGATCGGCACGCTGCTCGCCGAAGGCATCCCCGTGCGCATGACCGGCCAGGACTGCGAGCGCGGCACGTTCGGTCACCGCCACGCGGTGCTGCACGACGTCGAGAATGGCGCGCAGTACGTGTCACTCGACAAGCTCGGCACCGCCGGCGCGCACTTCACGATCGCGAACTCGCTGCTCTCCGAGGCGGGCGTGCTCGGCTTCGAGTACGGCTACAGCACCGTCGACCCGAATCGCCTCGCCATGTGGGAAGCGCAGTTCGGCGACTTCGCGAACAGCGCGCAGGTCATCATCGACCAGTTCATCGCCAGCGGCGAGAAGAAGTGGAGTCGCTCGTCGGGCCTCGTGCTGCTGCTGCCGCACGGCTACGAAGGCAAGGGGCCGGAGCACTCCAGCGCGCGCCTCGAGCGCTTTCTGCAGCTCTGCGCGGAAGACAACCTGCAGGTCGTGAATCTGTCGACCCCCGCGCAGTATTTCCACGCGCTCCGCCGACAGATTCGCAGAAACTTCAGGAAGCCCCTGGTCGTGATGACGCCCAAGAGTCTCCTGCGCCACCCGAAGTGTGTCTCGACGCGCGACGAGCTCACCAGCGGCGAGTTCCGCGAGGTCATCGACGATCCCGCGTTCGCGGCGAACGGCGGGCGCCCGGCGGCGAACACGCGCCGCGTGCTCGTGTGCAGCGGCAAGGTCTACTACACGCTCCTCGAAGCGCGCGAGGACTCGGGCTTCGACGACGTCGCGATCGTGCGGCTCGAGGAGCTGCACCCGTTCCCGTTCGACCTGCTCACGCCGCTGCTCGCGCGCTACGGCGCCGCCGAGATCTGCTGGGTCCAGGAAGAGCCCTGGAACATGGGTGGCTGGCAGTTCGTGAGTGACCGGCTGCGGCGCGTGCTCGGGCTCGAGAAGTCGCTGCGCTACGTCGGCCGGCGCGAGTCGGCGAGTCCGGCGACCGGCTCGTACCGGCTGCACGAGGAAGAGCAAGCCGCGTTCGTGCGCGAAGCCTTCGCGCCCAAGGCGATGGTTCGTCGCCAGGATGCCTAGCGAGGTGGTACGATAGGGGAACCCTCTGGGAGGATTTTCGCCGTGCCGTACGCTTCCGGCCGCACGTTCTACGACGCCGACAGTCACCTGATGGAGCTCGCTGACTGGCTCGCGCCCTACGCCGACCCCGACGTGCGCGAGCGCCTGCGCCCGCTGTATCTCGGCGCGGCCGGGAAGCTCGCCGACAGTGCGGTCGAGGCCGCGGCCGCGCGCCGGGGCGACTCGGAGGCGGCGCGCGCGCTCGAGGCGAACCTGATGGGCGCGAAGGGCTGGAACGCGCTCGGCGCCTTCGACCGCGAGGAGCGCACGCGCGCGTTGGACCTGCTCGGCTTCGAGCGCCAGCTCGTGTTCAGCACGTTCGCGGCGACGCAGTTCGCCGGCGACGATCTCGACTTGCTCTACGGCGGCTCGCGTGCGCACAACCGCGCGATCGCAGACTTCTGCGCGGCCGACCGCCGGCTCATCGGAGTGGCCTCCGTGCCCTGGGGCGATCCCGAGCGCACGGCCGCCGAAGCCGAGGAGGCGATCCGCCTCGGCTGCGGCGCGATCCTCGTGCCGTCCGCACCGAGCGGGTCACTCTCGCCGACTCACTCGGACTACCACCCGTTCTGGGCGCGGCTCGAGTCCGCGAACATCCCGTTCATGCTGCACATCGGCGGCGGCGGTCGCAGCCTGCGAAAGCAGTTCCACAACAACGGCGTGAAGGTCAGTGACTGGCTCGGCGGCGGTGAGAATCTGCGCTCGAAGGATTTCATGACGGTGCACAACGCCCCGGAGACCTTCCTCTCCTGCATGGTGCTCGACGGCATGTTCGAGACCTTCCCGCGCTTGCGCGGCGGCTGCATCGAGCAGGGCGCGCTCTGGGTGCCGACCTGGCTGCGCCGGCTCGACATCGCGCAGACGACGTTCCAGAAGACCGAGCCCGCGCTGCGCCTGCCCGAGCGCGCCTCGGAGTACGTGCACGGACACGTGTGGTTCACGCCATTCCCGACGGAGCCCGTCGGCTGGCTGATCGAACAGGCGGGCGACGACCTGTTCCTGTTCTCGTCGGACTACCCGCACCCCGAAGGCGGCCGCGATCCGCTGCGCCGCTTCGAGGAGTCCCTCGCGGGCGCGCGCCCGGCCGCGCTCGACAAGTTCTACAGCGAGAACTTCAGCGCGATGATGGGCGGCTGAGCACGGGCGATTCTGCGTCGACGAGCCCGCCGATGCGCAGCATGTCGTCGATCAGGAAGCGCACCTCGGGCTCGCGCAGGAACGAGACGTGACTGCCCGCGTACCAGGCGATGCGCGGCTCGGCCCAATGCCGCCAGAGATCGCGCACCTGGTCCGCGGGCACCAGGTGGTCGGCGGTGGCGGCGAAGATCGACAGGCGCTCGCGCGGGACCAGCGGCGAGAGCGCGAGCGGTGACACGACGGAGACCACCTCGCGCAGCAGCTCCCAGTCGAAGTCGAGCCGCTCGATCTCGCGCAGGAGCCGGTTCGGAGTGAGTCGCTCGACCAGGCGCACGAAGTCCGAGGCAGGGATGCCCGCGATCGTGCACGCCAGCCCGCCGTCGAGACACGAGAGCAAGGACGCCGTGTAGCCGCCGAGCGAGAGGCCGTAGACTCCGATCTGCGCCGCGCCGTTGGCGCGCAGCCAGGCGAGCTGGCGGCGGATGTCCCACATCGCCTGCGCCTCGGCGTGCACGGTGTCGAGGAAGTCACCGGAGAGAAAGCCGGTGCCGCTGCGCATGCCGTGCGCTCGCGGGCCGTGCAGCGGCAGCACCGGGAACAGCAGGTTGAGGCCGAGCTGGTGGTGCAGGCGGCGCGCCTCGAACGCCGGCAGATCCGTGAGCGCGCTGCCCATCCCGTAGCCGTGAATGCAGACCAGCCACGGCCGATCGGCGTCGCGATGGCGCATCACGATCGCGTGCGCTTCGCGGTTCAGGCCGTACGAGAGCCAGCGCTCGCGCCCCGGATCGCCGGCGCGCGGCTCGTAGCCGCTCGCGAACGACATGCGCTCGAACGACTGACCGAGCGAGCGGCCCCAGCTCAGGTGCGGTCCCTCGAGCGGCGGCGGTGTCTCGTGATACGAGACGGGCTTCTCGAGCCACCCCGAGCTCTCGAAGTGCTCGCGGGCCTCGCGGATCTCGCGCGCGGCGCGGCCGATGTCCGGATGCAGCGATCCGGGCCGCGTCGTGATCAGACTCGCGAGCGCGAGCTGATCGAAGGCGACCTTGGTCGCGAGCTGCAGGTCCAGGGTCGGATGGGGCACGCGCTCGATCGTCGGCTCGGCGCGCTGCGCGCCCCAGCCGCAGGCGACGAAGCTCGCGACCGCGAGGGCGAGCAGCCCGGTCATGGGCGCGAAGCCGACCGCGAACAGCAGCGGCATCGCCGCGAGCAGCGCGAGCAGCGCACCGAGCGCGGTGAGCTGCGGCGTGCGGATGTCGCCGGGCAGCAACAAGGTCGAGACACCGCCCGCGAGCATGAGTGACCCGGGAATGGCGCCGAGGAAGAAGCTGACCGGCCCGCTTCCGGCGCTGATCCAGGCCAGGCCCGCCGCGACGGCGATCAGCTGCTCGAGCGCGAGACCACGGCCACCGTTCATCGCGTCTCGAGCTCGGGGCGCTTCTCCGGGCTGCGCCGTCGCCGCGGTCGCTTCGCGGGCGGCGCGTTCACGTGCGGCGCAGGCGCCGTCGCCGCGAGCCGGCGCAGCTCGTCGAACGACGCGGCCACGGCGTCCGCGAGCGCGGGTAGGTCCGGCAGGCGGGCGGCATCGGCGCTGAGACCGACGAACACGCGCTCCGGAAGGCGAGTCATCGTGACTCCGAGCGCGTGGCCCGGCAGACGCGGCGCCACCGGGATGAACGCCTGCAGACGCGCGCCGAGCAGCTGCTCGGGGGCGGGCGGAGTCGCGAGCTCGAAGGCAGCGAGATCGGCGCGCCGGCCCGCCAGCGCGGCGGCGGCCAGCGCCGCGAGCTCATGCAGTGGCGACGCGCCCTCGCCCGCAGCGCTGCGCGCATGCCGCTCGCTCGCTGCGCGCACGGCGACGAAGCGCGTGCGCGGGTCCACGATCTCGATCGGCAGGCGGAAACGGGGCGCCGAGGCCTGCTCGCCGACGCAGATCGGTGTCACGATGCGCAGCGCGCCGAGATCCGCGCGCGCGACGCGCCGTTCGACCACGCGGCGCAAACCGCCCGCGACCGCGGCGAGCACGACGTCGCGCTCGGTTCCGCCCAGGCGCGCGCAGATCGCCGCGACGTCCGGCGCGGCGAGCGCGAGCCAGTCGATGCGCCGGTGCGCGCCCTCGCTCGCGTCGCCCAGCGGCGCATGCGCGCCGGCGAGCGCCCCCTCCGCGAAGTCGAGCACGAAGCGCACGGCGCTCCCGGCGCCCGCGAGAAATCCAGAAGGCCGCGCGAGCGAGGCGACCCGTCGCACGACCTCCTCGCCGGCGCGCGCGAGCGTGCCGCTGGTGCGCGCGCTCGGCTCCAGCAGCGCCGCGTCGCACTTCGCGAGCAGCGCGAAGCGCGCAGCTTCGAGGCCTTCGACGATCCACAGCTCCCAGAGCGGCTTCTCCGGATCGAGCTCCTGCGAGAACACGCGCGCGGCGAGGCGCTTCAGCGCGCGCTCGTCGCCCGGGCGCGGCAGGCTGACGTGGCGGACGTGGTAGTCGAGCTGGAAGCTCGAATCCTCGGCGAAGACCTCGAGCGCGCCGAGTGCGAGTCGGACGCGGCGCTCGCGGGCGCGCGGCAGCTCGGGGAGACGCTTTGCGGTGTATGCCCGGAGTCGCTCGACGTCGACTCCGCCGTGGCGCAGCTGCAGCGGTCCCGCGTCGAACACGAGGACCGCCCCCAGTTGCATGGCGTTGGAGTAGCTCTCGGCGCAGCGTGTTTCAAGAGATACCGACCACAACGGCGCGTAGCCAGGGTCCCCACGGGCTCCAAACAGCGCGTGAGTAGGATGCTCGCGCGCTCAAAACAGGGCGTGGGTACCCACGCGCTCCGCACAGCACATGGGAAGGGTGCCCATGTGCTCCAAAGTCGCGAGTCAGTCGGCCAGTCGATAGGCACGCAGCGCCGGGAGGCGCCAGGCGACGATGGCAACGACCACGAGACACCCGACGCCGCCAAACACGACGGCGAACGTCGCGCTCGTCAGCTCCGCCAGGAAGCCCGACTCCGCCTGGCCGAGGTTGTTCGAGGCGCCGATGAAGACGAAGTTCACCGAGCTCACGCGGCCGCGGAGCGCGTCGGGGGTCGAGAGCTGGATCGCGGTGTTGCGCAGCACGACACTGACCGCGTCCGCCATGCCGACCATCATGTAGCACGCGACGGAGAGCGGGTAGGAGCGAGACAGACCGAACGCGATCGTGGCCAGCCCGTAGGCGACGACCGCCCAGAGCAGCGCGACGCCGGCGCGCCGGAAGCCCGGCAGGAACACGAGGAGGCCCGACATGGCGAGCGCGCCGAGCTCGAGCGAGCCCGAGAGCAGGCCGTAGCCGTCGGCTCCGACGTGCAGGATGTCGCGCGCGTACACCGGCAGCAGCGCCGTCGCGCCGCCGAGAATCACGGCGAACATGTCGAGCGTCATGCAGCCCAGAACGACCGGGTTGTCGCGCACGTAGGCGAGGCCCTCGAGGATCGCGCTCCAGGTGACTCGCGCGGCGTTTGTCGCCGCCGAGATCGCCGGCAGCTTGGCGAGCGAGAATATCGACACACCCACGAGCGCGGTGTGCAGGCCGTATGCGGCGGCGATGCCGGCGCGCCCCGTCACGACGCCGGTGAGGATCGGACCCGCAGCGAAGCCGAGGAAGAGCAACGTCGCCATCAGGGTGACCGCGCGCGGAAAGCGCGCGCGAGAGACGAGCTGCGGCAAGAGCGACGCGCGCGCCGGCTGCTCGAAGACACCCGCGGTCGACGCCAGCCCGACCGCGACGTAGAGGACCGGCAGGCTCGCGTTTCCAGAGAGCGTGACCGCGCACAGCGAGAGCGAGCACAGCATCGGCACGACCTGCGCGAGCTGAATGAGTCGCCGTCGTTCGAACGCGTCGGCCACCGCGCCCGCGGGCAGACTCAGTGCCAGCGAGGGCAGGAACCGGATCAGGCCGACGACGCCGAGCTGACCCGGCGAGTGCGAGAGATCGTAGACGTGCCAGGCGACCGCGGAGCCAAGCAAGGTCATGGCGATACCCGATAAGAAGCGGCTCGCGAGAAACCAGCGGAACGTCGCCTCGCGGAGCACCGCGAAGCGCGACTCGGATCCCTCGCTGCTCTCCTCGGCCGCGGCCATGGGCGCGTATCGTAGCCGAAGGCGGCGGGTATTCTGCCGGGCGTGGTTCGCGACGAGGAGCTGTGCGCCGGGGTTCGCCGCTTGCGCGGCGACGACGGGCTCGAGGTGCGCGTGCTCACGCGCGCTCCGCTGGTGGGACCCGAGGTCGGCTCGGGCGCGCGCTTCGAGCGCGTGCGCCTGGAGATCGCGGGTGAGTCGCTGGTTGCGGTGCTGAAAGTCATCGCGCCCGATCCGATCTGCGTCACACGCGAGCGGCGCTTCTATGAGGAGCTCGCGCCGCGCCTGCGCGCGCGCGTGCCGCGGGCGTACGGCGCAGGGCCCGTCGCGGGCCGAGACGACGGCTGGATCCTGCTCGAGGAGTTTCCGCGCGCCGAGCGCTGGCAACCGGCGCGCGCGCTCGAGGTCGCGCGCGCGATCGCGCGCGTTCATGCCGAAACCCTCGACCGCGCGCCGTCGTGGCTGCCGCGCCCGTTCGCCCGCGACCTCGACGCGCAGCTCGCCGACAAGTTTGTGGGGATGTACGTGAACGAGCGCACGCTCGATTACGGCGAAGATGGCCGCGAGGCCGTCCGCCGGCTGCTGGCCATGGGACACAAGGCAGGAATCATTGGGCCGGAGCCGCGCGTGGAGTTTGTGGGGTAGTTATTAATCCCGAGCGAAGCGAGGGACCCATACCTTATCCGACATTCCGGTAAGGTATGTGTCCCTCGTCGCTTCGCTCCTCGGGATATGAAGAGATCTACGCCTGCCCCAGGCTGCTGTGCTTGCCAATGATCACGCCGATTTCCACGGCGGCATCCGCTTTCAAGTCTTCAAATTCGAACCCGACGCCCTGGCTCG
>DATFUE010000405.1:0-12320 GCA_035261165.1 Myxococcota bacterium | reverse complement strand
GTGAATCTCGTCGAAGTGGTCTCGCGCGACCGCCCCGACGTCGTCCTGCTGATGCACGCGATCAACGACGCGGGTTTGCTCGCCGCCGGCGGCTACGCGCTGCGCGCGCCCAAGCCCGACGGCTGGCGCGCCGGCGCGCGCTGGCTCCTCGAAACCGCGTCCGCGCACTCGTCTCTCGTGGCGCTCGTGCGCCGCCGGAGCGGCTTCGAGCGCGAGGTCCCGCGCCCGGCTCCGGCCGCGGCGGAGCCCGACCCCGGCCCCTACGCCGAGCAGGTCCGCGCGTGGCTGCGCACGGCGCGCGCCCTCGGCAGCGAGCCCGTGCTGATCACCGAGCCGCTCTCGACCCTCCGCAACGACCTCACGCCGCCGTGGACCGACGCCGCCGCGCTGGCGGCGTTCAACGAGCGCCTGCGCGCGCTGGGCCGCGAGGAGGGGGTCGCGGTCGTCGACCTCGCGGCGCTCGTGCAAGCCGAGCCGGAATTCGGCTCGCCCGAGAAGATCTACTACGACGGCATGCACGTGAACGACGCGGGCGCGCGCATCTACGGGCGCCTGGTCGCCGAGGCGCTCGGGCGCGACGTGTTGCCGCGGCTGCGCGCCGCGCGCGCGAGTCACTCGCCGCAGATCGCGCGATAGGTGCGCCAGGAGTCGATGAGCCACTGATTCGCGCGCTTCTCGGCGACCGCGCGCTGTTCGCCCGTGGCGGGCTCCGCGCGGATCGCGAACAGCGTCATCGGCCGGCTCCCGGTCAAGGCCTCGTGCGGCGCCGCAGCCAGCTGCGCCTGCCAGCCGCTCGCCACCGGCTCGCCCTCGTACACGAGCAGCGAGGCGACGACTGGCGCGGCGTCTCTGCGGCGGCCGTCGCCTCGAGTTCGCGAGCGCACGATCGGCAGCTTCCCGTCGTCGCCCTCCACCCAGTCCAGCGTATCCGCGCCCGGCTCGATGTCCCTCCAGATGTGCGCCGTACCGCGGTAGTAGAGCTGCTTGGGGTTGTACGAGCGAATCACCGTGAACTGGAGTTCCGGTGAGCCAGCGCTCGCGGGCAGGCGCCCGTCGCGCCACTGGTGCACGTCGACGGCGCGATGAATGTCGGCCTCGCGCTCGGGAATCACGCTGCCGGGCGGCATCTCGGGGACGAGCGCCTGTGGGTTCGCGCAGTCGTCGCTGCGCAGATGGAGATACGAGTGCACCACGACCGGCGCGAGCGCGAGCGCGAACAGCGCGAACAGCGCGACGGCGTAGCGGTCCGAGACGGGTGAGCGCGCGCTGCCCGGCTTCGCGCGCAGCGCGTCGCGACCGGCGATCCAGACCAGCGCGCCGATCACGAAGACGAACAGCACCAGGCCCGACGCCGGGTGAATCCGCGTGTCGAGGATGCCGGCGCCGTAGTAACGCACCAGCAACACGAGCGCGGTCACGCGGATGAAGTTGCAGACGAGTGCGAGCGGCACCGCGGCGGCGAGCACGGCGATGCGGCGCGCCGGCGAGCGCCCGAGGTGCGCGAGGATGATCGCCGTGAGGATCGCCGCGTACAGCGTCGCGAAGCCGCTGCAGTTGTCGGCGACCTCGATGATCTGCCCGGGAATCGCGAGCTGCGTGCCGTCGCGCGCGATGGGAACGCCGAAGAGCGGCACCAGCCAGCTCGTGGCGACGGCAGTCACGAGGCGCAGCGCCCCAAACACCTGCGCGATCGCCCCCGCGGGAATCGGCAGCATGAAGAGGCCGAGGAACAGCGGCAGCGCGATAGCGCGCGTGCGCGCCGCGCCCAACAACACCAGCGAGAGACCCGGCAGGGCGAGCACGAGCGCGAACGCCGCCAGGAGCTGCGTATTGATCGCGCTGTCGAGCACCAGCAGCGCGGCCGCCGCGCCGAGAAACACGAAGCCGAACAGCGACGCGCGCGGCGCCGGGTCGGGGTCGTCCTTCAAGTGATCGAGCGCCAGGTACGCGATCAGGAACGGCATGAAGATCCCGTGACCGTTGCGGTAGATGCCGTCCGTCCAGCGGCTGACGAGCCACGCCGACGTGGGCGCGAAAGCGAACGCGAACGGAGCCAGCCAGAGCCAGCGGCGCAACATCGCTCCCCTTCGGGTCAGATCCGCGGGAACTTCGGCGGCCGGCGCTCGAGAAAGGATTGCACGCCCTCCTTGAAGTCCGGCCGGCTGAAGCTCTCGACCATCAGCTTCACGGCTTCGTCGAGCGACGGCCCGAGCTCGCGCGTGAGCTGCTGGTACACCTGCCGCTTCATCACGCTCATCGAAGCGGGCGACGCGTTCGCGGCGAGCTCTCGCACGTAGTCCTGACAGTGACTCACGAGCTTCTCGTCGGGAAGCACGCGATTCACGAGCCCGATGCGCTCCGCCTCGCGCGCGTCGATCTTGCGCCCCGAGAGCAGGAGGTCGAGCGCGTGCGCGGTCCCGACCAGCCGCGGCAGGGTCCACGAGAGGCCCCACTCCGCGATCAAGCCGCGGCGCACGAACGCGGTCGTGAACGTCGCGCTCTCCGACGCGAAGCGCAGATCGCAGAACAGCGCGATCGGCATCGCCATGCCCGCGCAGGGCCCGTTGATCGCGGCGATGATCGGCTTGCGAATCGACATGAGATACGAGTAGGTCTTGCGGAACGAGTCACCCATCTCGGGATCGCCCGGGTCGGCCTCGAGCGCCGCTGCCGGGCGCGCGCCGCGCTCCGCCCCGCGGCGGTCGGAGCTGATCGCCTGCAGGTTCTTCAGGTCCGCGCCCGCGCAGAAGCCGCGGCCCGCCCCGGTGAGCACGATGCCCACCACGCTCCGGTCCGCTTCCGCGGCGGCGAGCGCGTGGCGCACCTCCTCGCCCATGCGATCGGTCCACGCGTTCAGCCGGTCGGGTCGATTCAGGCGAATGGTCGCGACGGGGTCGGCGACCTCGTACAGGATCTGCTCGTACACGGGAACCTCCATCGAAGTCAGGGGCGCATGCCGCGCCGCTTCACGCCGACCTCGGCGGGAAGCAGGCGATAGGCGGTCTCGACCCACTCACACAAGAGCGGGCGAGTGTCTCGCGGATCGATGATCTCTTCCACCCCGAAGATTTCCGCGGTGCGAAACGGCGAGCGCATCGCGCCCAGCTTCGCTTCGAGCTCGCGGCGCAGCGCGTCGGGGTCGGCGGCGGCCTCGAGCTCGCGCTTGTAGGCCGCCTCGACGCCGCCCTCGATCGGCAGCGAGCCCCACTCGCCCGATGGCCAGGCGTAGCGCAGGTTCAACTTCGAGTGATTCCCGTGCGCCGCCCCCGCGACGCCGAACACGCGCCGCACCAGGATCGAGCACCACGGCACGCTCGCCTGGTACACGGCGCTGATCGCGCGCGCGCCGCGCCGGATCGTCCCGGCCTTCTCGCCCGCGACGCCGATCAGGAAGCCCGGGTTGTCGACGAAGTTCACGATCGGCAGGTGGAACGTGTCACACAGATCGGTGAAGCGCGTGAGCTTGTCCGCGGCGTCGCCGTCGACCGCGCCGCCCAGGCGCTTGGGGTCGTTGCCGATCACGCCCACCGGCCGGCCCGCGAGCCGCGCGAGCCCGGTCACGACCGAGCGCCCGAAGCGCGGCGAGATCTCGAAGAAGTCGCCGCGGTCACACACCAGGGCGATGATGCGCCGCACGTCGTGCGGCTGGCGGCGGCTGCGCGGCACGATCTGCAGCAGCTCTTCCTCGCGCCGCGACACCGGATCGTCGCAGGCCTCCACCGGCGGCAGCTCGTAGACCGAAGCGGGCAGGTACGACAGAAAGCGCCGGATCTGCGCGAACGCCTCGTCCTCGCTCTCGACCTCGTTGTCCACCGCGCCGCTCTCGCGCGTGTGGATCGAAGACCCGCCGAGTGTCTCCTTGTCGACGTCCTGCCCGATGCCGCGGCGCACGACCGGTGGGCCGGCGACGAAGAGCTGCGCGCTGGCGCGGGGCATGACCGAGAAGTGCGAGAACACGACGCGCGCCGCGCCGAGCCCGGCGACCGGGCCGAGCGCCGCGGCCACCACCGGCACCGTCGACATGAGCTCGGTCATGATCTCCATCGCGGGATTCGCGGGCACGTACGTGCGGCGCGTGGTCTCGAGCGACTTCACGCTGCCGCCGCCGCCCGTGCCGTCGACCAGCCGCACGATCGGCAGCCGCAGCTCGAGCGCCATGCGCTCGGCGTAGCCCGCCTTGTAGCCGACCGTGCCGTCCGCGGCGCCGCCGCGCACGGTGAAGTCGTCGCCGCCGAGCACCACGCGCCGCCCCGCGAGCCGCACGGTTCCGGCCACGAAGTTCGAGGGCCGGATCTCGACCAGCCGCTCGCCCTCGTACACCGGAACGCCCGTGAGGGCGCCGATCTCGTGGAAGCTCTGCGGGTCCGCGAGCCGCGCGATGCGCTCGCGCACCGTCAGCCGGCCGGCGTCGTGCTGCCGCTGCACGCGCTCCTCGCCGCCCATGCGGCGCGCCAGCTCCTCGCGCCGGTGGAGCTCCTCGACCTCGGGCTTCCAGCTCATCGGGCAAGTATAAAGCTCGGGGATGGGCGAAAGCGGCTTCAGCCTGCTCGACGCGCAAGATCTGTATCTGTTCAACGAGGGGACTCACCTGCGCCTGTGGGAGAAGCTCGGCGCTCATCCAGTCCGGGTGGACGGCGTCGACGGGGTTTTCTTCGCCGTTTGGGCGCCCAACGCCGAGCGCGTGAGCGCGATCGGCGACTGGAACGGCTGGAACGGGGCGTCGCACCCGCTGCGCGTACAGGGTGGCTCGGGGATCTGGGCCGGCTTCGTCCCCGGGGTGCCCCGGGGCGCGCGCTACAAGTTCCGCATCGAGCGGGGCGCGTTTCGCAGCGACAAGACCGATCCGTTCGCGTTCCACTGCGAGGTCTCGCCCGACACCGCGTCGATCGTCTGGTCGCTCGAGCACGACTGGACGGACGCGGAGTGGATGGCCACGCGCCGCGGGCGCAACGCGCTCTCGGCGCCGATCTCGATCTACGAGCTGCACCTCGGCTCGTGGCGGCGCGTGGCGCACGAGCGTTGGCGGAGTCTCTCGTACCGCGAGCTCGCCGAGCAGCTGCCCGAGTACGTCGCCGCGCAGGGCTTCACGCACGTGGAGCTCCTGCCGGTGATGGAGCACCCGTTCTTCGGCTCCTGGGGCTATCAGACGACGGGTTACTTCGCGCCGACCAGCCGCTACGGCACGCCACAGGACTTCATGTTTCTGGTCGACTCACTGCACCGCGCCGGGATCGGCGTGATTCTCGACTGGGTGCCGTCTCACTTCCCCAGCGACGCCCACGGGCTGGGTTACTTCGACGGCACGCATCTGTACGAGCACGGCGACCCGCGCCAGGGCTTTCATCCCGACTGGAAGAGCTACGTGTTCAACTACGGCCGCCACGAGGTGCGCAGCTTTCTCGCCTCGAGCGCGCTCTACTGGCTCGAGCAGTATCACGCCGACGGGCTGCGCGTGGATGCGGTGGCCTCGATGCTCTACCTCGACTACTCGCGCAAGCCCGGTGAGTGGATTCCGAACGAGTACGGCGGCCGCGAGAATCTCGACGCGATCGGGTTCCTGCGCCGGCTGAACGCGGACATCTACGAGAAAGCCCCCGACGTGCAGACCTGGGCCGAGGAGTCGACCTCGTTCCCGATGGTCTCGCGGCCCACGAATCTGGGCGGGCTCGGCTTCGGCTTCAAGTGGGACATGGGCTGGATGCACGACTCACTCCAGTATTTCGCGCTCGACCCGGTGCACCGGAAGTTCCACCACGGGAACCTCACCTTCCGCATGCTCTACGCCTGGAGCGAGAACTTCCTGCTGCCGCTGTCGCACGACGAGGTCGTGCACCTGAAGAAGTCGCTGCTCGCCAAGATGCCCGGCGACCCCTGGGGCAAGCTCGCCAACCTGCGACTCCTGCTCGGCTACCAGTACACACAGCCCGGGAAGAAGCTGGTGTTCATGGGCGGCGAGCTCGGCCAGTGGGAAGAGTGGAACCACGACGGCGAGCTCGACTGGAGGCTGCTCGACTCCCCGGCGCATCGCGGCGTGCAGCGCTGGCTGCGCGATCTGAACACCGCGTACCGCGCCGAGCCCGCGCTGCACGCGCGCGACTGCGAGCCCTCGGGCTTCGAGTGGGTCGACTGCAACGACGCCGCGCAGAGCACGCTCGCGTTCGTGCGCCGCGGCGGGGCTCCGGAGCAGGTCGTGCTCGCGGTCTGCAACTTCACGCCGCTGCCGCGCTCGCGCTTCCGCGTGGGCGTTCCGGCCGGCGGCTTCTGGCGCGAGATCCTGAACGGCGACGCGACCCTCTACGGTGGCAGCGGCGTCGGCAACCTCGGCGGCGTGCGCGCGCAGCCGATCCCGCACCACGGCCGGAGTCACTCGATCCAGATCACGCTGCCCCCGCTGGCGCTGGTGGTGTTCAAGCTCGGCGAGAGCTAGTCGCCGACGAAGCGCGCGCGCGGGCGCAGCACGTACTTCGTCTCGGCCTGCTCCAGCACGTGCGCGACCCAGCCGGCGCTGCGGCCGATCGCGAAGATCGCGGCGCCCATGCCCTGGGGGAGGTCGAGCGCGGCGCAGGCGGCGGCGAGCGCCGCGTCGACGTTCGGCCTGGCGCGCCCGGCCTCCTCCATGGCGCCGACGATGGCGGCGATCGTGCGCACGCGCGGCGCGCGCGGTGCGAGAGAGAGCGCGGCGGCGAGCAGCGGCGCGGCGCGCGGGTCGCCGTCTGGGTAGAGCGGGTGGCCGAAGCCGGGGAGTAACTCGCCGCGGCGCATGCGGTCCGCGACGGCGGCGCCGGCCCGCGTCGCGTCGCCCGCCTCGCGCGCGAACACCTCGACCTGCTCGCTCGCCGTGCCGTGCAGTGGACCGCTGAACGCCGCGAGCGCGGCCGAGAGACACGCGTACAGATCCGCGCCGGTCGACGCCGCGACCCGCGCGGCGAACGTGGAGGCGTTCAGCTCGTGATCGGCGCAGAGCACGAGCGTCAGCTCGAGCAGCGCGAGCGGCTTCTTGCGCAGCGGCACGCCGAGCGCGCTCGCCAGCGCCCGCGTCGGGTCACTGGTGGCGAGCGCCGCGCCGAGTCGGCGTGGGTCGAGCGCGAGCGCGAAGGCCGCGGCGAGTCGCGGAATGAGTCGCCGCGCGCGCGCGCGCACGGCGTCGGGGTGCGCGTCGAAGCGCAGCGGGTCGGCCGCGGCGAGCGCGGGCAGGGCGAGCGCCAGCGCCGCCAGCGGCGAGCTGCCGGGCGGGAGGAGACGCGCGAGCTCGCGCGCCGGGAGCGCCGGTCCGTCGCCGGGCCAGCGCGCCGCGCGCGAAGGCAGAGCGCTGGTCCAGAGCAGCTCCGCCACCGACGTGAACGGAACGGCGTCGCGCGCGAGCTCGACCGCGAGCCGGCCGCGGTACTCGGGCCCGCTCGGCGTCATGCGCGTGATGCGCGTGTCGAGCACCGGCTCGCCGAAGTGCAGCGCGCCTGCGGCCGGGCCCGCGCTGCGCGCGCGCAGCCCGTCGAGGTCCGCGCGCGTGTAGCGCCGCCCGCGCCCGTTGGCGCCCGGGGCCCCCTTCACCAGCCCGCGGCTCGCGTAGGCGTAGAGCGTCTGCAGCTTGATGCCGAGGAACTCCGCCGCCTCGCGCGACGTCAGCGCGTCCTGGGGTCGCTTCATGATCCGTATATTGATCCATCGATCAACGTTGATCAAGATTGATCCGGGGGGCAAGATCCGGGGAGAGGAGAACGAGGGATGACGACGGATGGACTGGAAGGCGTGGTGGTCGCGGATACGCAGCTCAGCGACGTGGACGGCGAGCGCGGGCGCCTGGTGATCCGCGGGCACGACGTGGAGTCACTCGCGCTCGCCCACGATTTCGAGGCGCTGTGCGCGCTGCTCTGGACGGGCGCGCTGCCGAGCGCCGCCGAGCACGCAGAGCTGCGCGCCCGCCTGGGCCGCGCGCGCATGCGCGCGTTCGAGCGCCTGCCGCGACTCGGCGACGCGCTCGACGGCGCCGACGGCATGGAGGGATTGCGCGCCTCGCTCGCCCACCTGCGCGCGAGCGAGATCGACGCGCGCGACGTGCACGCGGAGCTCACCGGCGCGGTCGCCGTGTTCGCGGCCGCCTGGGCGCGCGTGCGCCGCGGCGTCGCGCCGCTCGCCCCCGATCCCGCGCTCGGTCACGCGGCCGACTATCTGCGCATGGCGAGCGCCCGGGGCACAGATCCCGCGCGCAGCCGCGCCCTCGACGCCTATCTCGTCACCGCCGCGGATCACGGCATGAACGCGTCGACCTTCACCGCGCGCGTCGTCGCCTCGACCGACTCCGACCCGGTCTCCGCCGTGGTCGCCGGGGTCGGCGCGCTGAAGGGCCCGCGGCACGGCGGCGCGCCCGGCCCCGTGCTCGCGATGCTCGATGCGATCGGCTCGCCCGAGCGCGCCGCCGGGTGGCTCGCCGCCGAGCTCGCCGCAGGCCGGCGCATCATGGGCATGGGTCACCGCGTGTACCGGGTGCGCGATCCGCGCGCGGCGGTGCTGGAGCGCGCGGTCGAGCGGCTGCGCGCCGCCGGCCTGCGCAGCGATCGCCTCGACCTCGCGCGCGCCGTCGAAGCGGTCGCGGTCGCCTCGCTCGGCGAGCGCCGGCCCGAGCGCCGCCTCGCCGCGAACGTCGAGTTCTACACCGCGGTGATTCTCGACGCGATCGGCCTCGCGCAGGAGCAGTTCTCCCCCACGTTCGCCGTGGCCCGCGTCGCCGGCTGGCTCGCGCACATCGACGAGCAGGCGCGCGGCGGCCGACTGATTCGCCCCTCGTCCCGCTACGTAGGCCCCGCGCCGGAGACTCCCGTGGCCGCCTGATCAGCGAGTCTGCGGCGGCGCACTCTGCGCGCTGCCATAGGAGGCCATCCTCCCGAGCTCCCTCCGGATGTTGCCCTCGAGGTTCGCGATCCAGGAGATCACCGTCTTGTGGATCACGCCATCGGATTGCATGAGGTTGCGGCTCTCCACGATCTCGATCCGGAGCTGCTGTGTGTTCATATGGATGGCGACCCGGAGATAGTGGCCTCGCGTGTCGACGGTCGCGTAGCGGATGTCGCCCTGCCGAGCTTCCGGGAACCAGCTGTGTCCATGCGCCGTTGCAAGGAAGTCACGCACCAGCATCGCATCGAAGTCGGCCTGCGAGAGCTCGTGAGTCGGATCGTAGGAACGGGGAGGATGGGTGTTCAGGATCCCCGCGATTACCGCAACCTCGACCTCTTGGCCAGTAAGTCCCGGCGGCACGTTGATGACGGTCGGGGGCGGGATCGGGACGGTTCGGCAAGCGACGCCGGCGAGCGCAATGGCGAGAATCAGAGCGGTGCGGCGCCCACACGCCATCGATTTTCCTCCCCGCGAGTCTGCCACCAATGGAGTCAAGAGCTCAAGGCCTCGATGAGTCCCCTCCGGGGGTGTGCCCTGGTGCACACTAGGGGCGTGATCCGCAGCGACGTGGTCGGGAGTCTGTTGCGCCCCGAGTACTTGAAGCGCGCGTGGAGCGCGCGCGAGGCGGGGGAGCTCGCGCAGGCGGAGTACAAGCGGATAGAGGACCGCGCGGTGGACCAGGCGGTCGCGCTGCAGGTTGGCGCGGGGCTCGACGCGCTGACCGACGGCGAGATGCGCCGCTACGCGTTCTACGGTCACTTGATCGACTGCGTCGAGGGCTTCGACAAGCTCGGCGGCTGGGCGATCGCGTTCCGCGACGAGGCCGGCGACGAGACTCGCCTGGAGCGGCCGGTGGTCTTGTCGCGGCTGCGCCGGCGGAGACACTTGTGCGCCGAGGAGTTCGCCTATCTGCGCGCCCGCACGGACCGGGTCGCGAAGGCGACGCTGGTGAGCGCGCAGCAGGCCGCCGCCTACTACGACCCGGACAAGTCGGCCGCCGCGTACCCGAGCATCGACGCGTATCTCGCGGACGTGGTCGACATCCTGCGCGACGAGGTCGCCGAGCTCGCGCGCCTGGGCTGCACGTACGTGCAGATCGACGCGCCGCAGTACGCGGGTCTGCTCGACCCCGCGATTCGCGCCGGCTATCAGCGACGCGGCAGCGACCCCGACCGCCTGCTCGAGCGCTGCATCGAGCTGGACAACGCAGTGATCGGCAGTCACCCGGGAGTCACCTTCGGGCTGCATCTGTGCCGCGGCAACAACGACTCGAAGTTCTACGCGAGCGGCGGCTACGACCCGATCGCCGCGCGCGTCTTTCGCGGCACGCGCTTCCAGCGCTTCCTGCTCGAGTACGACGACGAGCGCTCCGGCGGCTTCGAGCCGCTGCGCCTCGTGCCCGACGACCGCACGGTCGTCCTCGGCCTGGTCACCACCAAGAAGCCCGCGCTCGAGAGCGCTGAGTCACTCGTGAGCCGCATCCGCGAGGCCGCGCGCTTCATCCCGCTCGAGCGACTGGCACTTTCGCCGCAGTGTGGCTTCGCCTCGACGATGCAGGGAAACCGCTTGAGCGAAGCCGAGCAACGGGCCAAGCTGCGGCGGGTCGCCGAGGTGGCGGCCGCCGTATGGGGGCGTGGAACGTGACGGTGGAGAGCGGGCGCATCACGGTTCCGGATGGCCGAACGATCGGCTACGCCGCCTGTGGAACCCCGGCGGAGACAGCGGTGCTCTGGTGTCACGGCGGGCCGGGCAGCCGGCTCGAGCCGCAGGCGCTCGGGCCGGCGGCGCGCGAAGCGGGGCTGCGCATCATCGGCATCGACCGGCCCGGGTACGGTGACTCGACTCCCCGGCCTGGGCGCAGGATCCGCGATTGGGTGCCGGACGCGCTCGCGGTCGTCGATCACCTGGGGATCGCGCGCTCAGCGACATGCGCTGGGAGGAGGGGAAGGCGATGATGACGCGCGGCGGCGGACAGATCGCGGACATCTGGAACGCGCCGAGTCGCGAGAGGGCGCTCCAGATCGCGGTCGACTCGTTGGGTGAAGACGGCACGAAGATGCTCACGCAAGCCGCTGCCGGCCCCGCGCCGCCGGCGTCGGACCTGGCGCTGTTCTCGAAGCCCGAGTGGCTGAACGGCTTCGTCGCCACCCTGCCCGTGATCTTCGCGCAAGGCGTCGCCGGGTACGCGGACGACCGGCTCGCGGACGGCCCGGGCTGGGGCAGCTTCGACGTCTCGGCGATCCGCTGCCCGGTCGTCGTGCTTCACGGCGGCAGTGACTCGATCGTCCCCGTGGCGCACGCTCACCATACCGCCGGGCTCGTCCCCGGCGCGCGGCTGCGAGTCTTCGGCGATCTCGGTCACTTCAGCATCGCCCAAGAGGTCGTCGGCGCAGTCCGCGAGCTGCTCTACCGCTGAACGTGCGCGCGCGGGTCCTCTCGCTGGTCGTCTGCACCTGTCTTGCCGGCTGCGCGCCGCTTCCTGGAACGGACCTCGAGCTGCCGCAGCCCGGAAGTGTCCGACTCTGGACGGTCGCCTGGATCGCGACCGTCGTGATCGACGACCCCGAGATCGACGACGCGGGGGATCGCGCGCGCCTCGAGGAGGCGCTGACTCTCTCGCTGATGGGTTACGTCGCGGACACCCGCTACTTCACGCGGGTCAATCGGCTCCCCGGACCGGTCGCGCCGGGTGAGTACGTGCTGCGCTTCAGCTTCACTCGTTACCGCGTCGACGTCGACGCGTACGCTGGAGCCGTGACCTCGGACGTGTCGGCGGAGCTCGTGATCGAGGACTCCGAGCGCAAGGCGCTGTCGCTAGCCTCGGAGAGCCGAACCGACTCGTATCCGTCCGACGGGCAGATGGCGGAGAGCACGCGCCAGAATGCGGCGCGGTCGCGAACGGCGCTCGTCGAAGCCGTGCTGGCTGCCGCGGTGCGCGGGCTTCCGCAGTGACTCGGGCTGGCAGCTCGCTCGCGCGTGGTGACGCGAGGACGTCTCGACGTGGGCCGCCTGCTGGCTGATCGTGCTCACGCCGTTCCACTTCCCCCGCGCCGTAGTCCACGATGCGTTCCTCGATCTGAATCGCGTCGCAATCGCCTGGGCGCACGCGCGGGGTTGCTCTAGCGCGCGAGCTCCGGGCGGCCCCTGAACTGCTCGAGCGCTTCGGGGTTGGCGAGGGCTTCGAGGTTCTTCGGCGTGCGGCCATGGACGACGTCGCGCACGGCGAGCTCGACGATCTTGCCGCTCTTGGTGCGCGGGATGTCGGCGACCTGGGCGATGCGGGCGGGTACGTGGCGCGGGGAGGCGTGGGTGCGGATGGCGGCGCGGATCCGCGTCTCGAGCTCGGGCGAGAGACTCATGCCGTCGCGCAGCCTCACGAACAAGACGACGCGCACGTCGTCGTCCCAGTCCTGGCCGACCGCGATCGCCTC
>DATFUE010000404.1:0-2323 GCA_035261165.1 Myxococcota bacterium | reverse complement strand
CGTGCGTCGCCGCCAGGCCTTGGTGTTGCTGGTGGCGCTCCCGCTGCTGATCCCCGCAACGGTTCTGCCGTTCATGCTCAAGCACTACTACGAGGCAACGGCGACCGTGGCGATTCAAGCCGCGCCCAAGGCCCTGGACTTCGGCGGCGACGTGCTTCCCGGAGTGATCTCGAGCGCGCGCAACCCGCAGGCGATCGAGTCCACGATGGTCACGCTGATGTACTCGGACACCGTGCTCGGTCCCGTCATCGACCAGCTACCCAGCGACTCGCTCTTCCGCCCGAGCCTTCTCGACTACGTGAAGGCGCGCTTGAACGGTGAGTCGGGCGCTCGGGTGCCGTCGTCCCAGCAGGAGCGCGAGATGCGGCTCGGCGTGCTGCGCGGCCAGATCGACGTGCAGCTCGCCGGAGGCGGCTCCTTCCTCCAGATCCAGGCGCGTGGCGGCAGCCCCGACTCCGCGAGCTGGATCGCGAACGGAGTGGCGGACGCATTCGTTCGCTACCTGCAGATGCAGCGCGACGACGGATCCAAGCGCGCGGTGACCTGGCTGAACCGGCAGGTCTACGAGCTGCGCGACCAGATCGCGACCAAGGAGAGCGCGGCTGCGGAGCTCGTCTCGAAGAACCAGGTGCCGGCCAGCGCCACGAGTCAGGGCGAGGACAGCGATTCGCTCGCGAGCATCGACACCTCGTTCCAAGCCGCGCGCATCGACCTCTACGCGGCCCGGCAGCGCCTCGCGGAGCTGGCGCCGCGCGCGGCGAGCAGCGGGACCGGGACCAAGAGCCGCGCGCTGCGCCAGCTCCGCGAGGATTATCAGGCGGCCCTGCGCGCGCTCGAAGCGGCGCGACTCCGCTTCACGCCCACGCACCCCGAGGTGCGCCGGCTCGAGGGCATGATCAAGGACCTCTCCGCGCGACTCGGCGCCGCCGGAGCCAGCGACGCGCCGCCGCTGAGCGCGACCGAGGAGACCGAGTACCAGCGCGTGCGCGGCGAGGCGGCGCGGCTCGAGATGAAGGTGCAATCGCTCGAGCAGGCTCGCGGCGACATGATCGGCGACGGTGGCGTGCGCTCCGAGGCTCTGTCGCGCTACAAGCGCCTGCGGGCCGAGCTCGAGATCGACAAGCAGCTGCTCAGCGTGTTGCTGACGCGCCGCAACGAGTCATTGCTCACGGCCGCGGACAAGCAGTCGGGCGCCTACGTTCTCGACTATGCCGTCGCGCCGCTGTGGCCCGCAGGCCCGAGCCGCAGGAAGTATCTCGCGCTCGGCTGGGTCGCGGCGCTCGCGGCGGGGATCTCGATCGGGTTCCTGCGCGAGCTGCTCGATCGCCGGATGCGCGACCCCGAGGGGATCGCGCGCGCCCTCGGCGTGCAGACGATCGGGCTGATCCCGCAGGTCGAGGACAAGACCGCGCTGCCCGAGCATCAGTCGGGGCGCGCGCGTCGCGGTCCTGCGGCGGAGGGCTACCGCAATCTGCGCACCTCGATCCTGTTCAAGACCCGCGAGATCAAGCTGCACTCGCTCTTGATCACGAGCGCGATCGCAGGCGAGGGCAAGACCACGACCTCGCTCAATCTCGCGAGCGCGTTCGCGCAGATGGGGCGTCGGGTGATCCTGATCGACGCCGACATGCGCCGAGGCCGCATCGACCGCGTCTTCAATCTCCCGCGCTCGCCCGGCCTCGCGGAAGTGCTCGATGGCAAGGCTCGTTTCGAGGAGTGCGCGCAGCACCCGGACGGCGTGGAGTTCGAAGTTCTCACCGCGGGTAGCCTGCCGGAGAACCCGTCGGAGCTGCTCGCGTCCAACGCCTACGCGGCGCTGATGTCGATGCTCCGGAGTGAGTACGACGTAGCGATCCTGGACTCGCCCGTGCTGCTCGCGGTTCCCGACGCGCTGCTGCTCGCCGCGGACGCGGACGCCACCTTGCTCGTGCACCGGCCCGGCAGCGTCGAGCTGCGCGCGCTGAAGCGCATGCGGGAGGACCTGGAGCGGGCGGGCGCGCGCGTGCTCGGGGTCGCGTTCAACTGGGTCGATGCGTCTGACCGCGCCGCCTATCCCTCCTACCTCGAGTCGCCGTATCTCGAACAGCAGGCCAAGAAGCGCCGCGCCCGCGGCGACCGGACCTAGGGGGCAAGGTCCAAGAGATGGCCGCCGTGAGATCCAGTCGTGCTCAACGCCGGAGCATCCACGCCATCGTGCTGGGCAGCGGCGAGCGCGCTCGGCGCATCGCCCGAAACCTCGAGACGGGCTCGCGCGGGCGCACGCGCGTGGTCGGCTTCCTCGACGACGATCCCTCGGACGGCGACCGCCGCGCGCTCGGCGACC
>DATFUE010000403.1:0-12255 GCA_035261165.1 Myxococcota bacterium | reverse complement strand
CCTTCCACATTTCTTGCTTTCTCCTTGCTCTGCCGGCGCGCCGGTTACCAGAGCTCGAGCATGACGCTGCCGATCGCCCGGCCGCGCTGAACCACGACCACGACTCCGTCCTGGCCGAGAATCCGCGGGATCGCCTTGCGCAGAGACACTCGATCATCGACCCGCTCTTGGCCGAGCTGGAGGATCAGGTCCCCCGGCCGCAGCCCGCGATCCTCGGCAGCGCTGCGCGGAACCACGCGCTGCACCACGAGCCCGCGCTCGGCGCGCAGGCTGAATTGCTTGGCGAGCGCCGGCGTGCGGTCGGCGAGCTCGAGCCCGAGCAACACCTGTGCAAGTTCGTCGGCGCGCGCCTCGGGAAAGCGCTCCGCCGCGACTTCGAGGCTCAGCTTCTTGCCGCTGCGGTCGAGCGCGAGCTTCGCGTGATCGCCGACGGTGATGCCGCGCGCGATCTCGTAGAACTCGCGGCGCGAGTGCACCGGCGCGCCGTCGAGCGAGGTCAGGATGTCGCCGCGCTGGACGCCGGCGGCCGCCGCGGGCGCGGCGTCGAACACGTTCGAAACGAGCACGCCGGTCGCCTGGTCGGAGCCCATCGCCTCGCGCAGCGCCGGCGTGAGCTCCTGCAGCCAGAGGCCGAGCCAGGTCGCCTGCACCTCGCCGTGGCGGATCAAGTCTTCGACGATGCGCCGCGCGCGGTTGATCGGAATCGCGAAGCCGATGCCCTGCGCGTTGCCGAGGATCGCGGTGTTGATGCCGATCACCTCGCCGTCCATGTTGAGCAGCGGCCCGCCGGAGTTGCCGGGATTGATGCTCGCGTCGGTCTGCAGGAAGCCGTGGTACTCGCGGCCGTCGCCGCGAATCGAGCGGTTGGTCGCGGACAGCACACCCGTGGTCACGGTGCTGTTCAACCCGAACGGATTTCCGATCGCGATCACGCTCTCCCCGATCATCACGTCGTCGGAGTTGCCGAGCTTGGGTGTCGGCAGCGGGTCCTTGGTCTTGATGCGCACGACGGCCAGGTCCGAGGCGGGGTCGCCGCCGATGAGCTCCGCGTCGAACTGTCGCCCGTCGGCGAGGCCGACGCGAATCTGTGTAGAGCCGGCGAGGACGTGTTCATTGGTGAGTACGAAACCATCCTTGTTGATGATCACGCCCGTGCCCAGGCTCTGCGAGGTGTTCGCCCTGGGGTTCATGAAGCGGCGGAAGAACTCGTCGAACATCGGGTCGCCGCGCAGGAAGGGATTTGCCTGGTCTACGACAACCTGCGTGGAGGTGATATTCACGGTCGCCGGCGTGGCGCCCTCCACGGCGGCCACCACCGGCGTGCGCCGTGACTCGCGATCGGCTCGGGCCGGAGGCGGAGTGACCCCGAACGCCGCGAGCGCCGCCGCGCACGCCAGGCGGCGCCAGAGAGAGCTTTCGAACCCGCGCATCCACGTCTCGAAAAAGTGGGCCTTGGACGCTAGACCACGTGGCGGCTTTTGGTAAGGGCGAGCGAGGCGAGTTGGACGGGCGCGCAGCGGAGGTCAGTCGGCGCTTCGAGGGCGCGTTCGGCGGCGAGCCGGCGGCGGTCGCGCGCGCCCCCGGGCGCGTGAACCTGATCGGCGAGCACACCGACTACAACGGGGGGCTCGTGCTGCCGCTCGCGGTCGATCGGGACACGCGCGTGGCGCTGCGGCCCCGCGCGGACACGCGCGTGCTCGGGTTTTCGCGCGAGCGCGGCGCCTCCGAGAGCGAGCTCGCGGCGCCGCCGGCGAGTGACTGGCTGGACTACGCGCGAGGCGTGGCGCGCCTGCTGGCCGACGCGGGGCGAATTCCCGCGCGCGGCTTCGAGCTCTGCGTCGAGACCGACCTGCCCCAGGGCGCGGGATTGTCGAGCTCGGCGGCGTTCGAGGCGGCGGTCGCGCTCGCGCTGCTGGGCGCGGCCGGCGTCACGGCGCAGCGCGCGGACCGGCCGGAGCTCGCGCGCCTGTGCCAGCGCGCGGAGGCGGAGTTCGTGGGCGTCCCCTGCGGGATCATGGATCCCTTCACCGTGCTGTGTAGCGACGCCGGCGCCGCGCTCTGGCTCGACTGCGCGAGCCTCGAATCCCGGCCAGTCGCGCTGCCGGACTCACTCGCGCTGTGGATCTTCGACAGCGGCGTCGAGCGCAGCCTGCGCTCGGGGGCGTACGCCGAGCGCCGCGCGGAGTGCGAGCGCGCGCTCGGCGGCGCGCGCGCGGCGCTGGCGCGGCCGCTCGCCTCGCTCTCCGAGCTGGCGCCGGAAGAGCTCGCCGGCCTCGAGCGCGCGCTCGACCCGGTCGCGCTGCGGCGCGCGCGCCACGTCGTGACCGAGAACCGGCGCGTGCGCGCGTTCGCCGCCGCCCTCACCCGAGGCGATCTCGCGGCGGCCGGCGCCGCGCTGTTCGCGTCGCACGCCAGCCTGCGCGACGACTACGCGGTGAGCTGCGCCGAGAGCGATGCCCTGGTCTCCGAGTCGCGCGCGCTCGCCGGCTGCCTGGGCGCGCGTATGACCGGGGCGGGCTTCGGCGGCTGCACGGTCCACGCGGTCGAAGCGGCGCATGCGACCGGCTTCGCGCCCGCGCTCGCCGAGCGCTTCCGCGCGCGCTTCGGCCGCACGCCGCGCCACTGGCGCACCGCGGCAGCGGCGCCCGCGGAGCTGCTCGCGCCTTAGCGGCTGCTCGTGCTCGGAGCGGGCTTGTCGAGCGAGCGAGTCACCGCGCGCGGCGCGATCAACAGGAAACGCGTGTCGTCGCCGCGCAGCGCGCGCACCAGGAACGGCTTTTCGGCCGGCAGCTGGCCGATCGCCTTGCGGAAGTCGTCGAGCGTCGCGACGTGCGCCTTCTCGAGCTCGACGATCAGATCGCCGCGCTCCATGCCCGCTTCGTCGGCCTCGGAGCCGCTCTCGACGTAAGACACGAGCACGCCGTCGCGCTGCGGCAGGCGCTGGCCGCGGAAGCTGGTCTCGGTGACTTCCTCGACGGTGAAACCGTGCAAGGTCTCCTGCTCGTCGGGCACGAACTTCGGCTGCGTGGCGAGCGACGCGTGCAGCGTCTTGCGCGCGCCGCCGCGCAGCACCTCGATCACAACGTCGCGCCCCGCGCTGCGCTGCGCGACGAGTCGCTGGAATTGGCCGAGGTCCTCTTCCTTCTCCGCGTGCAGCGCTTCGCCGTCGAACTTCAGGATCACGTCTCCGACCGCGAGGCCCGCGCGCTCCGCCGGTGAGTCGTGCGCGACCGAGCCCACCACGACGCCGTGCACGTTGGCCTGGCCCCAGTAGCGCGCGAGCTCGCGCGAGAGAGGCTGGAGAGTGACTCCGAGATAGCCGCGCGCGATGCGGCCGCGGTCCAAGAGGTCGTCCGCCACGCGCTTGGCGGTGTCGATCGGGATCGTGAAGCCGATGCCTCGCCCCTGGCCGCGCGAGTTGATGCCGATCACCTCGCCCTTGAGGTTGATCAGCGGCCCGCCCGACGACCCGTGGTCGATCATCGCGTCGGTCTGGATGAAGTCGTTCAAGAGCTGCTCGGTGCGCAGGTCGCGGCCCTTCGCCGAGACGATCCCGAGCGAGACCGAGCCCTCGAGCCCGTACGGATTTCCGATCGCGATCACCCACTCGCCGACCTGCACCTTGTCGGAGTCTCCGACGCGCGCGGAAGCGAACGGCTTCTCGCCGTCGTGCGGCGCGATGCGCAGCACCGCGACGTCGGTCTGTTTGTCGGTGCCGACGATCTCGGCGTCGTAGCGGCCGTCGTGGCCGGGAACGATCACGCTGACTTTCTCGGCGCGGTCGACGACGTGCCAGTTGGTGAGCACGACGCCCGCGGGGTCGATCACGAAGCCCGAGCCCTCGATCAGGTTGCGCCGGCCGTTCACGCGCACGGCCGACTCGATGTGCACGACGCACGGCGAGACCTGGCGGTTGATGTCGATGATGCGCGCCTGCATCTCGTCGAGCGCGTCGCGCGCGAGCGCGCGCGGCATGAGCGCACAGCCGGCGAGAACGAACGAAAGAGTCACGAGTGCGGCGCGGAGCTTCATCTCGCTTCCTCATCGGCGAGCGCGCGGCGGAACTCGCGGGCGGCGGCCTCGGGATCGCGGGCTCCGCCCAGCGCGGAGACCGCCACGACGCCCCACGCGCCCGCGGCCCGCACTTCGGCCACGCGCGCCGGGGTGACACCGCCCAGCGCCAGGACGGGAATCGAAAGTCGCGCAGCCGCGGACGCGAGCCAGGCGCAGCCGCGCGCCTCCGCGTCCGGCTTGGAGGGGGTCGCGAAGATCGGCGACAACGTCACGCAGCTCGCGCCGGCGGCGGCCGCGCGCAGCGCCTCCGCCGCGTCGTGGGCCGAGTAGCCGATGTGCGCCTCCGGGCCGAGGAAGGCGCGCGCCTCCGCGACCGGGATCGACTCCGCGCCGAGCTGGACCCCGTCGAGCTCGAGCGCCCGCGCCAGATCCAGCCGGCGGCTCGCCAGCACCCGCAGGCCCTGCGCGCGCAGCTTCGCCAGGCGCGAAGCGCAGTCACTCCACTCCTTCGCCGACCAGCCGCGCTCGCGCAACACGACCAGTTCGACGCCGCCGCGCGCCAAGCGTTCGATCACGTCGACCTGATCTCGCCCCGCGCGCCCGCGCTCGCCGTCGGTCCAGTAACAGAGCCGGGGGATCAAGACAGGTCGACGAGTCCGCTCTCCGGGCTCGAGGCCTGCGCGTGCAAGCGCCGCGGCATGCGCCCGGCTTCGTAGGCCGCGCGGCCCGCCTCGACGGCCAGCTTCATCGCGTGTGCCATCTTCAGCGGGTCCTTCGCGCTCGCGATGCCCGTGTTCATCAGCACCGCCGTGCAGCCGAGCTCCATCGCGATCGCCGCGTCGGAGGCCGTGCCCACGCCCGCGTCGACGATCACCGGGCACGAGACGCTCTCGAGGATGATGCGGATGTTGGCGGGGTTGCGGATGCCCAGACCCGAGCCAATCGGCGCGCCGAGCGGCATGACCGCCGCGCAGCCGATCTCCTCTAGGCGCATGCACGCGACCGGGTCGTCCGTGATGTACGGCAGCACCGTGAAGCCGCCTGCCACGAGGATCCGCGCCGCTTCGAGCGTCGCCGTGGTGTCCGGGAAGAGCGTGCGCGTGTCACCGATCACTTCGAGCTTCACGAGCTTCGTGTCGAGCAGCTCGCGAGCGAGCTCCGCGGTGGTGACTGCCTCCTTCACCGTCGTACACCCCGCGGTGTTGGGCAGGATGTGGAACCGGTCGGGCGGGATCCAATCGAGCAGCGAGCCGTGCTCGCGCGACGAGAGGTCGATGCGCCGCACCGCGACCGTGATCATCTGCGCGCCGCTCGCGTCGAGCGCCTTGCGGTTCTCCTCGAACGACTTGTACTTGCCGCTGCCGACGATCAGCCGCGACTGCAGCTCCAGCTCGCCGATCCGGTAACTCGCGTTCATGCTCCGCCTCCGACGGCTTGAATCACCTCGACCTTGTCGCCGTCGCGGATCAGCACCTCCGCGAAGCGGGATTTGGGCACGACGACGGCATTGATCGCGACCGCGACGCGGCGCTTCACGAGCTCACAGCGCTGCAGCAGCTCGAGGACCGTGAGCGGCGCGGGGGTCGAGTGAGATTCGCCGTTCAACACGTATTCCACGCGCGGGACGTTAGCCGAAAGCTCCCCTAGATTGAAGCGCGTGGGGGAGACGGCGGAGAGCGAGGCGCGCGGCCGGGCCTGGGCCGAGATCGACCTCGGCGCCCTGGCGCGCAACTACCGCGCGATCCGCGCGCGCGCCGGGGACAAGCGCGTGATCGCCGTGGTCAAAGCCAACGCCTACGGGCACGGGGCGCTGCTGGCGACGCGCGCGCTCGTCGGCGCGGGCTGCGATGCCTTCGCGGTGATCAGCGTCGAGGAAGCGGCGGAGCTGCGCAGCGCGGGCGTCGCGGAGCCCGTGCTCGTGCTCGGCGGGGTGCAGAGCCGGGCGGACGCCGACGCCGCGCTCGCGCTCGACGTAGAGGCCGTCGTGTCGCGCGTCGAGGCGCTCGACTGGCTCGAGGCCGCTGCCGGGCGCGCCGGCCGCGTGGCTCGCTTCCAGCTCGAGCTCGACACCGGAATGGGTCGGCTCGGCGTTCTGCCCGACGAGCTGCCGGCGTTTCTCGAGCGCATCGCCGGCGCCAGACACGCGCGCCTCTCGGGAGTCATGAGTCACTTGGCCTGCGCGGACGACGCGGCCTCGCCCGAGACCGGCCGCCAGCGGAAGCTCTTCGCCGAGCTGGTAGCGCGCGTGCGCGCCGCGGGGCTCCGCCCCGAGTGGGTCCACATGGACAACTCCGCCGGCATCGCGCGCGGGCCGAGCGACGGCAGCGACGCGGTCCGCCCGGGGATCTCCCTCTACGGCGTCGACCCGACGCTCGAGGGCGGTCACGCGGGCGAGCCGGTGATGAGTCTCTGTGCGCGCGTCGTGCACGCGAAGACCGTCGCCGCCGGCACACCGATCGGCTATGCCGCCGAGTTTCGCGCCGCGGAGCGCACGCGCATCCTGACGCTCGGGATCGGCTACGCGGACGGCCTGCCGCGGGCCGCGGGGGGCCGCGCGGCGGTCGCCGTGCGCGGCCGGCGCGCGCCGCTCGTCGGCCGGATCTCGTGCGACCTCGCGACCGCCGCGGTCCCGCCCGACGACCCGAGCGCGGCGGGCGACGTCGCGCTCGTGTTCGGGCGCCGCGACGGGCTGGACGTTCCCGTGGAGGATCTCGCGCGCGCGGTCGGTACGATCTCGTACGAGGTACTCGCGCGCATCGGACCGCGGGTGCCCCGGCTGGCGACTTGACCGCGCACGCGGCCGAGCGCAAGCCGGCTGGCGCGGGGGAGGGCGGCATGCGCGTCTTGGTGTTGGGCTCCGGAGGTCGCGAGCACGCGCTCGCCTGGGCGATCGGCAAGAGCCCCCTCGTCGAGGAGGTGCTGTGCGCGCCGGGCAGCGACGGCATCGCGCTCGACGCGCGCGTGCTGCCGGTCGATCCGCGCGAGGCGCGCGCCGTGCTCGAGCTGGTGAAGCGCGAGGGTGTCTCGTTCGTCGTGATCGGGCCGGAGGATCCGCTCGTCGCCGGCGTCGCGGATCGACTCGGCGAGGCGGGGGTCGCGGTGTTCGGCCCGAGCGCCGCGGCCGCGCAGCTCGAGGGCAGCAAGCGCTTCGCGAAGGAGTTCATGGCGAGACACGGGATTCCCACGGCCGCGCACGCCAGCTTCAGCTCCGCCGAGGCCGCGGAGGCCTGGGTCCGCGAGCGCGGCGGGCCGTGCGTCGTGAAGGCGGACGGGCTCGCGGCGGGAAAGGGAGTCAGCGTGTGTGATGACCCGGACCAGGCGCTCGCCGCGATCCGCGAGATCATGCGCGAGCGCCGCTTCGGTGACTCCGGTGAGACGGTCGTGATCGAAGAGCGACTCGTCGGCCCCGAGGCGAGCTTCTACGCGCTCTGCGACGGCGAGCGCTTCGTGGCGCTCGGCCACGCGCAGGACTACAAGCGCGCGCTCGACGGAGATGCCGGCGAGAACACGGGCGGCGTCGGATCGCTCTCGCCCGCGGCCGTGCTCGACCCGGCCCTCGAGCGCGAGATCGTGGCGCGCATCGTGCGACCGACCGTCGCGGGAATGCGCGCCGAGGGGCGGCCGTTCCGCGGGGTGCTCTACGTCGGACTGATGCTCGCGAAGGGGCGACCCTACGTGATCGAGTACAACGTGCGCTTCGGCGATCCCGAGACGCAGGCCCTGATGCTGCGCCTCGAGTCGGATCTGGTTCCGCTGCTGGTCGGCGCCGCCGAAGGCCGCCTGGCGGAGGAGAGCGCCGCCGTCCGCTTCGGCGACCCGGCGGTCTGCGTGGTCATGACCAGCGCCGGCTACCCGCGCGCCTTCGCGACCGGCCGCGAGATCCGCGGCCTCGATGCAGTCGCGGCGCTGCCCGACGCAAAGGTGTTTCACTCCGGGACCCGCCGCCGCGGCCCGGGCCGCCGCGGCACGGGCCGGCGCGCGATCGATTCGCGCGGCCCAGAGACTGGCCCGTGGGAGACGGCGGGCGGCCGGGTGCTCGGCGTGACCGCGCGCGGGCGCGACCTCGCGGCCGCCCGGGCGCGCGCCTACGAGCTGGTGCGGGCGATCGAGTTCGAAGGCGCCCACGCCCGGAGTGACATCGGCCTGCGACCGTGATCGTCTCGCTGGCGCAGGCAGTCACTCTGCTCGCCCGCGGCGAGCTGGTCGCGTACCCGACCGAGACCGTGTACGCGCTCGGTGCGGACGCGCTCCAGGCGAGCGCGGTCGAGCGACTTCTCGGCGCCAAGAGGCGCTCTGCGGAGCGCGGTCTGTCGCTGTTGATCCGCGACCCGGCCGAGCTCTCGCGGATTGCGCGCGGGCTGCCGGCCGCGGCGACTCGGCTCGCGGCGCGCTTCTGGCCCGGGCCCCTCACCCTGATCGTTCCCGTCCCCGACCCGGCGTTCGCGGCGGTGGCGACACCGCTCGGTGTCGGCTTTCGCTGCTCGCCGCAACCGAGCGCCGCCGCATTCGCGCGCGCCGCGGCCGGCCCGATCGTCTCGACCAGCTGCAACAAGAGCGGCGAGCCGCCCTGCGCAAACGCCGCCGAAGTCGAGGCTCGCTTCGGCAGCTCGCTCGCGATCCTCGGTGGCGAGCCGGCGTCCGGGCTGGCGCCATCGACGGTCGTCGCCGTGGCCGCGGACGGTGCGCTGCGCCTGGTGCGTGGGGGGGACCTCGACTTCGCGGCGCTCTGCGGCGTGGCGGAGCGGGGCTGACTCGGCTGCGCGCCTGGAATAGAATCCGGTTCTAGTTCTAGTTCGAGGCGCCTGCGCATGCCGAGCTCGGTGAAATTGCTGAGCTCCATCTCGCCGCCCAAGCAGGCGCGCAGCGAGGAGACCGCGCGGCGGATCCTCGACGCGGCGCAGGCGCTGATCGAGCGCGACGGGCTCTCGGGGCTCTCGATTCCAGCGGTCGTGCGCCGCGCGCGCTCCTCCACGGGCAGCTTCTACGCGCGCTTCGAGGACAAGAACGCCCTGCTCGCCGCGCTCGAGGAGCGCTTCTTCCAGGAGGTGCACCGCGTGCTTGACGAGCTCGCGGGTCCCGAGCGCTGGCGCGGCCACCCGACCCGCGAGCTGGTCGAGGCCTGCGTCTCCGAGATGCTCCGGCGCCTGCGCCAACACGCGCGCCTGGTGTGCGCGTTCGCGTTCCGCTCCGCGCACGAGGCGACCTTCGCGACGCGCGTGCGCCGCTTCCACGAGCGACTCACCGACCGCATGCGCGCGCTGTTTCTGGCGCGCCGCGGCGAGATGACCCACCCCGAGCCGGAGATCGCCGTGGCGCTCGCGCTCGAGTTCGCGTTCACCTTCATCCAGACGCGCATCCTGTTCGCGGGTCAGGAGAGTGCGCGCAGCGCGATCGGCGACGACCAGCTCGCGCGCGAGCTCACGCGCATGTTTCTCGCCTACGCGGGCATCGCGTTCGAGTGAATGGCGTGGGCGAACCGAGTGGAGGGCGGGCGATGCAGGCGGACCGGCCGGGGGTCTTCGGCGTCGCGGACGACGCGTTCCGCGCGAATCCGTACCCACTCCTGAACATGCTGCGCGAGCACCAGCCGCTGGCGAAGACGCCGCTCGGCCCGTGGGCAGTGTCTCGCTACGCCGACGTCGCGCGGCTGCTGCGCGACGTCGCCGCGGGCATGCGCAAGCGCGACGGCACGCCGTTCATCATCCCCGACGTCGCGCCCGGCGCGCAGTTCGACCCGAACGACTTCATGCTGCTCCAGGACGGCGCGCCGCACACCCGCCTGCGCAAGCTCGTGGCGAAGGCCTTCACGCCGCGCATGGTCGAGCGCCTGCGGCCCGCCGTTCAGGAGGTCTGCGACGCCTGCGTCGACCGCGTGCTCGAACGGGGCTCGCTCGACGTCGCGGAGGATCTCGCGCGCATCGTCCCGTCGACGGTGATCTGCATGCTGCTGGGCGTGCCGCTCGCGGACCGCCCGCGCTTCGCCGAGTGGACGGCGCACGCGACGCACGCGCTCGCGGTGCAGTTCGCGCCGACGGACGCGATGGCGCGCGCGCGACCCGCGCTCGAGAAGCTGATCGCGTACTTCGTCGCGCTCGCCGACGAGCGCCGCAGACACCTGGGCGACGACTTGTTGTCCGAGCTGATCCGCGCCGAGGAAGACGGCGATCGGCTCTCGACCGCCGAGCTCATGGCGCAGTGCGTGGGCTTGCTCGGTGCGGGCTTCGAGACGACGATCGGGCTGATCAGCCTCGGCGTGCGCCAGCTCCTGCTCCACCCCGACGAGCTCGCGAAGCTGGCCGCCGATCCGGGCCTGATCGCGAGCGTGGTCGAGGAGTGTCTGCGCTTCGATCCTCCGATCCTCGGCACCCTGCGCGTGCTCCACGAGGACGTCGAGTGGCACGGCCAGACCCTGCCGATCGACACGCCGGTGCTCGCGCTGCTCGGCGCGGCGAACCGCGACCCGCGCGCGTTCCCCGATCCCGAGCGCTTCGACGTGACACGGATCGGTGTTCCCCACTGGGGCTTCGGCGGCGGCGCGCACTTCTGCCTGGGCGCGCACCTCGCGCGGCTCGAGGCGCAGCTCGCGATCGGGACGCTGGTGCGCCGCATCCCGCGGCTCGAGCTCACGGACGCGCCACTCACTTGGAGCGATTCACTGTTCCGCGTTCCGGCTTCGCTGCCGGTGCGCTTCCGGGCGGACTAGAGCGGGCCGATCCGCAGGCGCAGCTCGGACGGCGTGGCGTCGCCGAGCAAGCCGCGCAGGCGCGCGAAGATGCGCGGCTTCTCGAGCTGCAGTCGCTGCATCCAGGCGGAGTCGCGGACGCGCGCGTGGATCACGCCGTTGCGCACGCCGTCGGGCCGGCAGTGCAGGCGGAACTCGGGGCCGAGCGCTTCGTCCCAGGCGCGGATCACCTGGACGGCCTGGGCGGTCGCGCCCAGACCGACCTCGTCGAGGAGCTTCGGCAGCAGCGCCGCCAGAGACTCGCTCGGACCGCGCCGCCGACCCGGCGCACTGCGCGCGCCGGTCGCCGCGGGTCTGCGAGTCTCGCGTCGCTCCACGTCTCCATCCTAACTGACGTGCTACCTTCGGCGCTCGATATGGCGAAGCGGAAGCCGATCACGCTGCGCTGCGATTTCTGCGGCGCGGAGACCGAGCGCGTTCGGCGCGTCGCTCTCGACCAGGGCTACGACCGGCTCGGCCAGCGGCACCTCGTCCGCTACGCGTGCGCTGATTGCTCCCGACGCAAGGAAGAGGCGCGCGCCAGCGCCGTTGACTCGAGCCGCGACCCCTTATAGCTTGCCGCCTCGCTCGGCCGGACCGCTTCCGGGTCCCGCCAGAAGGATTCCATATGGTCAAAGTTCGCCTCTATCGAACCGGAGCGCGCGGCAAGCCGTCGTACCGGATCGTCGTGATGGACCAGCGCAAGAAGCGCCAGGGTCGCGTGCTCGAGCTGCTCGGCACCTACGACCCGCGCGGCACCGGCGGAATCCAGTACTCGGCAGCAGCGCTCGAGAAGTGGGTCGAGCTGGGGGCCCAGGTCTCCGACACCGTGCGCACGCTGATCGTCCGGCACAAGCGCGCGGCCGCCGCGGCGCCGAGCGCGTAGGCCGACCGTGAAAGAGCTCGTCGAGTTCATCGCGCGAACGCTGGCCGACGAGCCGGAAGAGGTCGAGGTCCACGCGGCCGAGGACCACGTGCTCGAGCTGCGCCTCGCCCCCGAGGACGTCGGCAAGATCATCGGCCGCCGCGGCAAGACCGCGAAGGCGATTCGAACCTTGTTGGCCGCTGCCGGAGACGGATGGGACGTCGACATCGCCGGACACGGCGAGGACGACGACGACGACTTCGAGGACGACGACGAGGGCGATCAGGAGTGAGCCTTGGAGGCGACTCGACCCGCGCACCAGACCGCAGCGCCGAAAGGCCGGGCGGATCGAGACTGGGTCGAGCTCGGCCGAGTGCTCCGTCCCCACGGCCTGGACGGCTGTCTCCTCGTCGGCCTGCATAGCGACGACCCCGCGAATCTGATCGCGGCGAAGAACCTCCTGCTCAACGGCGTCCCGGGGACGATTCCGTTCCGGGTAGCGAGCGCAGAGCCGGCGGGCGAAGGCCCCGGTGGGCGCGCGCGCATTCGCCTGCACTTGGTGGGTCTGGGAACGCGCGAGCGCGCCGCAGAGTTCACCGGCTCGGGTGTGATGATCCCGGCCAGCGGGCTCGCGGCCCTTCCCGATGGCGAGTTC
>DATFUE010000402.1:0-8248 GCA_035261165.1 Myxococcota bacterium | reverse complement strand
TAGTCGTCGATCGCCTGGTACGCCGCGGTCCAGAAATCCCTGAACACCCGCGGCCCGTTGGGCGAATCCATGAGGCGTTGCGTGAGCAGTATGCCGACCAGGTCCTCGGCCGGATCGCTGTGGCCCGAGGTCCCGTAGCCTCCGTCCCAGCCGAAGCGCCCGGGGCTCGCGCACAGGTCGTCGCGCCGTACGACCACCGACATGCCGAAGCCCCAGCCCCTGCCCTGGCCGAGGATCATCGCGCCGCCCTCTCTTTGGGCGGGCGTGAGCTGGTCAGTGGTCATCAGCTCGACCGACGGGCGCGACAGGATGCGCTCGCGCCCGGCTCGGCCCTTCGCCAGCAGCATGCGGCAGAACGCGAGATAGTCGTCCGCGGTCGAGACCAGCCCGCCGCCGCCCGCCTCGAACGCGGGCGGGCGCGCGTAGCGACTCAGCATGCGGTCGTCGAAAACCTCGAGCGCGCGCGTCGCCTGGTTGCCGGAGTACGCGCTGGCCAGTCGCTCGAGCTTCTCCGCCGGAACGTGGAAGCCGGTGTCGTTCATACCGAGCGGCGCGAAGATGCGCGCGCGCAGGAAGGCCTCGAGTGACTGGCCGGACGCGCGCGCGATCAGCACGCCCAGCACGTCGGAGGCCGTGTGGTACAGCCACTGCTCGCCCGGCTGATGCGCCAGCGGCAGCGCGCCGAGGCGCTTCATGAACTCGTCGGGCGAGAACGCGACCGGCAACGGCCCGGGTTGCACCCCCGCCTGCTCCATCGCCTTCTGGAGCGGGCAGAGCCCGGGCGGCGCCATCACGTAGCCGTAGCCGGCGCGGAACGTCAGCAAGTCGCGCAAGCTGAGCGGCCGATTCGCGGGCAACGTGTCGTCGAGCGCGGCGTCGATGCGCCTCAGCACCGAGCGGTTCGCGAGCTCGGGCAGGAAGGGATCCAGCGGCTCGTCGAGCCGCAGCACGCACTCCTCGACCAGGGTCATCGCCGCCGCCGCGGTGATCGGCTTGGTCATCGAGGCGATGCGGAAGATCGTGTCGCGCCGCACCGGGGCCGAGTCACCGAGCGCCAGGGTCCCGTGCGCCTCGACGTGCGTCTCGCCGCGCCGGCTGACGAGCGCGACGAGGCCCGGAATCGAGCCGCTCGCGACGTGGCTCGCCATCACGTCGTGCATGCGGCGCAGCCGCGCCGCAGACAGTCCTCCGCCGCTCATCGCCCTGCCCTCCGTCGCATTGTCTACACAAGGACGAACGAAGGGACAGCGCGCCGACAGCTAGGGCTGCGGGGTCGGGCCGATGCGCGGCCCGTCGAGGCCGGCGACCAGCAGGGTCGAGGCTTCGTCGGCGACCTGCTGCAGCGCCGCTTCGACCGCCTCGCGCACGATCACGTCGGCGGCGGCGCGGCGCTCGGCGAAACCGTTCCCGGAGACCGCCTGGCGACTCGAGCGCTTCAGGTCGCGCCCGTAGCGCTCGACGGTGACGGTGATCGAGCAGGCCACTCGGGTCGAGCCATCGCTCCGCTTCTGGATGTCGAGCGAGCTGGCCTGCAGGTCGAACTGCACCACGCGCCCGAACTCGCCCACGTAGGGCTTCGCCGAGCGCTGCGCGCTGCGGTACGAGCCCTCGACGCTCCGGAGGAGCGCGGCGCACAGCGGCTCGCCGAGCGCGAGCTCGTAGTCACTCGCGCGCTCCACGTGGCTGAGCATCTTCTCGCTGCACACGACCCCGGCCTTCTCGGACGATCGGGCCGGGGTCGGGTGGCTGGGCTGGATGCCGCGACTCAGGTCGACGGTCTTCACGCAGGCCGCGCAACAGACCGCGGCGAGGAATAGCGTGAGACGGCGCATCCCGGAGCTATCGGCAGCCCAGCCGCCCTGCCCTGTGTCAGAGATCACCGGGCGAAGCGGCCCGCCTGATAGTCGCTGAACGCCTGCTCGATCTCCGCTTCCGTGTTCATCACGAAGGGTCCGTAGCCGACCACGGGCTCGTCGATCGGCTCGCCGCTCAGCACCAGCGCCATGAGGTCTTCCTGCGCGCGCAGCGCGATGCCCTCCCCGGACGGGTCGAAGATCGCGATCTCGGCGTGCTTCACACGCGCGGTGTCTTCGAGCGAGGCGGCGCCCTTCAGGACGAGCAGCGCGGCCGTGTGCCCGTCGGGCAGCGGCAGCTCCACGCTCTCGCCCGCACGCAGCCGCAGATCCCAGAGGTTGATCGGCGTGAAGCTCTGCGCCGCGCCGTGTGCGCCGGCGAAGTCACCGGCGATCACGCGCACGCTTCCGCTCCCGCCCGGCAGGGCAACGGTGGGAATCTGCGCGTCGAGCAGTGTCTGGTAGCGCGGCGGAATCAGCTTGAAGCGCGCCGGCAGATTCACCCAGAGCTGGATCATCTCGAGCGTTCCCCCGCTGCGCGTGAACTCCGGGGAGTGTTTCTCCTCGTGCACGATGCCCGAGGCCGCGGTCATCCACTGCACGTCGCCGGGACCGATGCGGCCGGAGTTGCCGGCCGAGTCGCGGTGCGCGACTTCGCCCTGATAGACGACCGTCACGGTCTCGAACCCGCGATGCGGATGCTCGCCCACGCCGCGCGGACGCGTCGCCGGCGGAAACTCCGCAGGCCCCGCGTAGTCGAGCAGCAGGAACGGGCTCGGCGGCGGGCTCTGGTCCTGATAGGAGAACAGCGAGCGCACCGGGAAGCCGTCACCCACCCAATGGCGCTCTGTTTCGCGTCGCACCGAGAGCAGTTTCTTCATGCCTGTCAGATGCTCCCGGGTTTCGCGCGTGCCGCCCGGCTTGACGCGCCCAGGCGCCGCGTATATAACCATTTGGTTATGCCCAGCGGAAGCGAACAGCTCGACCGGACCTTCGCGGCGCTCGCGCATCCGACGCGGCGCGCGATCCTCGCGCGACTCACCCTGGGCGAGGCGTCGGTCGGCGAGCTGCTCGAGCCCTTCGACATGAGTCAGCCGGCGATCTCGAAGCACCTGAGGGTGCTCGAGCGTGCGGGGCTCGTCGCGCGCGGCCGCGATGCGCAGTTCCGACCCTGTCGGCTCGACGCCGCGCCGCTCGCGCAGGCGGCGGCCTGGATCGGTGACTACCGGCGATTCTGGGAGCAGAGCCCCGATCGCCTGGACGACTACGTCCAGCGGCTCAAGGCCAGGGAGAAGAGACATGCGGGCAGGGTGCGAAACAAGCGCTGAATCGCTGGCCGAGCGCGAGGTCGTGATCGCGCGCGTCTTCGACGCGCCGCGCAAGCTGCTCTTCGAGGCGTACGGCAAGCCCGCGCCCGTGCTGATCGAGCTCTGCTCATGAACGCGAAGCTGTCGCAGCGAGCCGGCTGGGTGCTGAGCGGGCTCGCGATCGCGTTCCTCAGCTTCGACGGCGCGATCAAGCTCGTGCCGATCGCAGCCGTCCTCGAGTCACTCGCCCAGCTCGGCTATCCGCTGAGCGCCGCGCGCGGCATCGGCATGCTCGAGCTCGCCTGCCTCGCGCTCTACGCGTTTCCGCGCAGCGCCGTCCTCGGCGCCATCCTGTTGACCGGCTTTCTCGGCGGCGCGATCGCGAGCCACGCCCGGATCGAGAGCCCCCTCTTCAGTCACACGCTCTTCTCGACCTACCTCGGGGTGTTCGTCTGGGGCGGGCTGTACCTGCGCGACGAGCGGCTGCGCGCGCTCGTGCCGCTGCGGCGCCGGACCGTCGCCGGGTCGTGACGGTTCCGCACGAAGCCCTGGAGCGCTTGTTGCGGCGCGCTGGGGCTCCATGAAGCTCTTCCACTGCGATCACGACGTCGTCGCACAGCCGCCGCAGCGCGCTGCCGGAGACCCTCGGGCGAACGAGATCGGGCGCCCGCTCTAGATCTCGGGCCGGCCCGCTTGACGGCGCGCGCGCGGCGACGATCGCTTTGCGCATGCGGGGACTGAATCTCGCGAACGGTGCTCCGGAGCGCGGGGACGAGCCGCTGCTCGACGCCTATTCGCAGGCGGTCGTCAGCGCCGTCGAGGCGATCCAGCCCTCCGTCGTCCACGTGGAGGTCGAACGCCGCGGCGCGCGCGGCGGCGGATCCGGATTCGTATTCACGCCCGATGGGCTGCTGGTCACCAACAGCCATGTCGCGGGCGGTGCGACGCGCCTCGAGGTCAGCCTGGCGGACGGCTCGGAGCGCATCGCGACGATCGTCGGTGACGATCCGGGCACGGACCTGGCGATCCTGAAGATCGACGGCCCACAGCTGCGCTCCGCGACTCTCGGAGACTCGAGCCGGGTTCGCCCGGGTCAGCTCGCGATCGCCGTCGGCAGCCCGCTGGGCTTCGCGAGCACGGTGACGGCCGGGATCGTGAGCGCGCGGGGGCGCTCCATGCGCTCGATCTCGGGCCGACTCATCGATCACGTCATCCAGACCGACGCCGCGCTCAATCCGGGAAACTCCGGCGGCCCGCTGGTGGACTCGCGCGGCGAGGTGATCGGCGTGAACACCGCCGTGATCGCTGGCGCCCAGGGCCTGGCGTTCGCGATCGAGATCGACCTCCTGAAGCGCATCGCCGGCGAGCTGATCCGCGACGGCCACATCCGCCGCAGCCACCTCGGTGTCGGCGGTCAGTCGGCGCCGATCCACCGCTCGATCGTGCGGCACTACGGCTTGCCGGCCGCGACGGGCATCGTCGTGCGCACCGTCGAGGACAGGAGCCCCGCCCAGCAGGCGGGGCTGCGCGAGGGCGACCTGATCGTGGCCTTCGACGGCACGGCCGTGGCCGGGATCGACGATCTGCACAAGCTCCTGACGGCTGAGCGGACCGGCGTTCCCGCGCGCCTGCGCGTGCTGCGCCACACCGAGCTGGTCGAGCTCGAGGTGGTGCCGAGTGAGTCGCAACACGGCTGACTGATCGAACGCAGCGGCCATGCTTCCGGATCGGGTGCGGGGAGGGATGCATGAGGGGCGGGGGTCGGGTGTCGGCGGGCTCGGCGCGGATCGCCGCCGCCGTGACCGTCGCACTCGCGTCGCTCGCGATCTCGACTGCAACCCCCGCGCGCGGCGAGCCTGCGCCCGAGCCAACGCGCACGATCCTCGAGGCAGAGCCGCTTCTTCCGACCAATCCGCTCGCGCCCGACGCACAGCCCGTGGGGAGCGCGACCTGCATCAGCTGCCATGCCCTCGAGAGCATCCAGTTCGCACACACCGTGCACGCGCGCGCGTTCCAGTCCGGTGCCCTGCACGCGAGCGCTGTAGGAGCTTGCGAGAGATGCCACGGCCCCGGCTCCAGTCACGCCACGAGCTCCGCCACGCCGGGATCGATCATCGCCTTCACGCACGGCGCCGCGACGCCGGTCGCCGTGCAGACGGCGACATGCCTGGGCTGCCACGTCGGTGGTGCCCGGCAGCACTGGCTCGGCTCGGTCCACGAGACACGCGGGCTGTCGTGCAGCGACTGTCACAACCCGATGGCGAAGCTCTCGCCCGAAGGCCTGCTCGCGGCCAACTCGATCAACGAAGTGTGCTCGAGCTGCCACCGCGACATCCGCGTCAAGTTCAACCGCCGCTCGCACATGCCACTTCCGGAGGGGCAGATGGCCTGCGTCGACTGTCACAATCCGCACGGCACACTCACGCGCCCGCTGCTCCAGACCGACACCGTCAACGAGACCTGTTACAGCTGCCACGCCGAGAAGCGCGGGCCCTTCCTGTTCGAGCACGCGCCGGTGCGCGCGAGCTGCCTCAACTGTCACGACCCGCACGGCTCGAACCAACAGACACTGCTCGTCGCGCCGCTGCCGTTTCTCTGCCAGCAATGTCACACGAGCAGGCTGCATCCGAACGATCTGCAGACGCCGATCGGCCTCGGCACGGGCCACCACCCCGACGAGCGCGTGATGGGTCGCGCCTGCATCACCTGCCACACCAACATCCACGGCTCGAACAATCCTTCGGGCCCGAAGTTCCACAAATGAGGCGCGCGGCCGTCGCGCTGTTGGGCATCGCGCTCGACGCGGCGTGCCTGCCGGCCGCCGCCGACTCCAGCGACACGGCGAGAGTCGGGGATCTCCAGTACGGAAACGGGCTCGATCCGCGCGGCTGGACGCCGATGCTCGATCCGTCGGGGCCCGACGAAATGTCCTGGCTGCATCCGGGCATGCTCCGCACACCCAGCGGTGTGCTCTATGCCTACCCGCCCGAGCTGCCCGCCGAGCGCCTGCTCGCAAAGGACTGGCTGGTCTCGGGCAGGCTCGAGCTCGGCTATCTCTTCGACGGCGGCGACGAGCACGCGCAGCTCTTCACGCAGTACACCGACTGGGACGACTCATTCGCGCTGCCCCTCTTCGAGCTCGACCTGCACCAGCCCGATCTCGGGCACTACGTCGAGCTGCGGGGCAGCTTCGTCACCGACGACAACCAGTTCTACCGACTCCGCGCGGGCCGCTATGGCCGCTACAAGCTCTCGGCGTTCTACCGCGACATTCCCCACATCGTGACCACGAGGGCGTACCCGTTCTGGAACGGGTTCGGCAGCGAGAATCTGACTCTTCCCGGCGGACTGATCGTGGGTGGCAGCGATCCCGCCGCGATCGCTGCCGCGGCCGCAGACGCGCAGCGGCGGACGGTGCGCGTCGATCGCTCGCGGAGCGGCGTCACCCTCGAAGGGAATCTCACGGAACGCTGGATCGGCTACGCGTCGCTCACCAACGAGGAGCGCAACGGAACGAGGCTCTGGGGCGGGCCGATGTTCTTCAATACCTACTTCCCGGACAACGGCGGCATCCTCGAGACGGTGCGCCCGATCGACTTCAGCACCTGGGACACGAGCGCCGGTGTGCGCTTCGCGAACGAGGCCTGGCGCTTCAGCGCCCAGTACACAGGATCGTTCTTCCGGAATCACAAGGATCGACTGAACTTCCAGAGCCCGTTCCAGCTGAGCACGGTGGTTCCGGGAGTCGATCCAGCGGGCCAGATCGGGAAGGGCCAATTCTCGCTGGAGCCCGACAACGACTATCACAACGTCCACGTCGACCTGTCGCGCAACACCTTCTGGGACGGCGAGCTGTCGGCCTCGGGCGCTTGGGCCACGATGCGACAGAACGACGACTTGGCCGCGCCAGTCACCTGCACCGGACGAGGCGGCATCGATCTCGGCCCGGGCGCGGACTACAGCTACGCCTGTGCCGACTGGAACACGCCCGCTTCACTCAGCCGGCTCAGCGCCCAAGCGCGCATCGACACGCTGCTCCTGAACGCGAAAGCCATCTTCCGGCCCCTGCCCACCTTCAGCTGGCACGTCTCGGGCCGCTACTACCGCGAGAACAACAGAACCGACTACGTCGCGTTCAATCCACTCACCCACCAGTACGGCTACATCTCGGAGAACGGCTCACAGGGGTCCGTGGTGCCCGGCGAGGTCGGCATCTTCGATCCCAACAATCCCCTCTACGCCTCGTACTTCGTGCGCGTGCGCAACACGCCCTACGAGTACCAGGACACGATCGTCGAGCTGGAAGGAGACTGGCAGCTCAGCATGAAGAGCACCCTGAGCGCCACTTACAGCTACGACCTCTACCAGCCGGAGCACCGCGAGCGCGACCGCGTCGACGAGCACCGCATCAAGCTCGGCTGGGTGAGTCGCGATCTGGGCGACGCGACCTTGCGACTCAGCTACGAGTTCGCGACCCGCGGCGGAGACGAATACAACTACGCGCCCTACACCAGGTATTTCTCGGCGGCGCTACCGGGCTTCGTGACTCCGCCGGGCGGGCTTCTCGCGTACACCGTCGAGAGCATGCGCAAATACGATCTGAGCGATCGGATCGAGCACAAGTTCCGGGCGATCGTGATCTATCCCTGGCGCGAAGCCACGACGGTCTCCGGGACGATCTACGGCAACTACGACGATTACAACGGCCAGTTCGGACGACAGGACCAGAAGGCGACCGGATTCGTGTTGCAGACGGATTTTCAACCGGCGCCGGAGACGACGGCAAACGCGTACTTCGGTCTCGAGTACGCGCTGCTGGAGCTCTCGAACGTCGCCGACAACGAGGCCGCGGCGTCGTCGAATCCAGCCTTCGGCGGACCGACCTATCCCTTCGCGAATGCCTGGAACACGCGCGACAAGCAGCGCAGCTATTACGCGGGCGCCACCGTGACTCACGACTTCGGTCGCTGGCGACCCGACGCGGGCTACGGCTTCACCCTCACCCAGGGACGCACGAGGTACGACATGGCGACGATCGGCGCGCTGCCGAGCCTCGCACAGCCCTTCGCGGGCACCATCGGCGGTGCC
>DATFUE010000401.1:0-12817 GCA_035261165.1 Myxococcota bacterium | reverse complement strand
CTCGCCGGTGAGTCGCAGCATCGTCGGGCCCAGCGCCGCCACGAGCACCGGCAGCGGCGTCGCACCGGGCACCTGGAGCTGCGCCGCGACACGGTACTGCTCGCCCTGGAACTGCACGCCCTCGCCGCGGCACAGCGGCCCGAGCACCTGCAGATACTCGCGCATGTGCTTCGCCGGCTTCTCGTACGACATCCCAAGCATGTTCTCGATCACCAGCTTGTGCGAGAGACCGATGCCGAGCAGGAAGCGGCCGCGCGACGCGGCCTGCGTCGTGAGCCCCTGCTGCGCGATCGCGACCGGGTGGCGCGGGTAGGTCGGCACGACCGCCGTGCCGAGCTCGATCTTCGTGGTCTCGCGCCCGACGATCCCGAGCGCGTTGATCGCGTCGAGCCCGAAGATGTTGGCCATCCACAGATTCGGGAACCCGGCCGCTTCGTAGCGCTTGGCCGTGGCCACCAGTCCGTCGAGGGTTCCGCCCGGGCCGTCCGTCGCTCCCACCATCAGACCGATTCGCATCGCGCTTCTCCGCTTGGTTCGGGGCCGATCTTATCCGATGCGCGCCGCCTGCCGGTTCTCACAGCCGGGCCCGGAAAGTACCTCTTGAATACTGTCTGGAGTTCTAATACTGTCGTGTTCAACATATGCCTCCGGCCACACCGCCACACTCCCGACGGGTACGAACTGGGCGCCAGCCCGCGCTGCGCGTCGCCGCCGACGGCCTCGCCGCGGCCGGCCCGGTGTTCGACCCGGTCCACCGCAGCCTCGACCTGATCGGCGACCGCTGGACGCTCGTGCTCGTCCGGCACCTGCTCGCGAAGCCGCGCGGCTTCCAGGAGCTGCGCAGCCGAACGGGGATCGCGCCGCGCATCCTGTCCGCGCGCCTGCGCCAGATGGTGGAGCACGGCTTGGTGGAGACCGTGCCCGCGGGCGGACGCTCGCTGTACGGCCTGTCGGCGCTCGGCCGCACGCTCGAGCCGATCGTGCGCGAGATCGCGCTCTGGTGGGTGCGCCACTTCATGCGCGAGGCCGGGCCGTTCAAGGAGACGATCCCCGCCGCGGTCGTCGAGGCGCTGCCCTTCCTGCTGCGCGACGAGCGCACCGCGGGAGTGCGCATCACCTACGAATTGCGACTCACCGGCAAGGGCGGCGGCGTCTGGACCATCGCCATCGACGACGGCGACTGCCGCGTGAGTGAGGGCTTCGCCGAGCACGCCGACGTCCGCTACACCGCGGACGCGAGAGACTGGACGCTGCTCGCGATCGGACTCATGGACGACCGCGAGGCGGTGAGCGAGGGAAAGCTCAAGAAGGACGGTCGGGGTGGCTCGATCGCCTGGTACTTTCATCAGCCCTATTCGCCGAAAAGAAAAGAGCGAGGAGACGCGAAATGATCTCATTCGGTCCGACGGAGGAGCAGGAGCTCATCCAGCAGACGGTGCACGACTTCGCGCAGAGCGAGATGCGCGAGCGCGCGCGCCCGTGCGACGAGAAGCGCGAGCTGCCCGACGAGTTTCTCCAGAAGAGCTGGGAGCTGGGGCTGGTCGCCGGCGCGATCCCGGAGGCGTACGGCGGCGGTGGCATCGGCCGCTCACCCGTGACGAACGCGCTCGTACTCGAGGAGCTCGCCTGGGGTGACGTGCCGCTCGCGGCCGCCGCAATGACTCCCGCACTGTTCGTCCAGCCGCTGCTCGACTTCGGCACCGACGAACAGAAGAAGACGTTCCTGCCGCTGTTCGCCGGCTCGCGCTTCCACGCGGCGTCGCTCGCGATCCTCGAGCCGACGTTCAGCTTCGAAGTCTCGAACCTGCGCACCCTGGCGGAGAAGAAGGGCTCGGGCTTTTCGCTCTCGGGCAAGAAGCGCCTCGTGCCGCTCGCCTCGACGGCGAGTCACTTGCTGGTCGTGGCGCGCGGCGCCCGCGATGGCGTGGCGGGGCTCGAGGCGTTCATCGTGCCGCGCGACGCGAAGGGTATGAAGATCGCGGCGGAGCCGGAGAAGACACTCGGCTTCCAGTGTCTGCCGCGCTTCAGGGTGGAGCTCGACCGGGTCGAGGTCTCGGCGGACGCGCGCCTCGGCGGCGACCGCGGCATCGACGGCGCGCGCCTGCTCGCGATGCTGCGCACGGCGAGCGCCGCCCTCGGCCTGGGCCTCGCGCGCGGCGTGTACGAGCTCGCCCTGCCCTACGCCAAGGAGCGCGTCGCCTTCAGCCAGCCGATCGCCCAGAAGCAGGCGATCGCGTTCATGCTGGCCGAGATGCAGATCGAGGTGAGCTCGATGCGCCACCTGGTGTGGAAGGCCGCGAGCCTGCTCGAGCACGGCGCCGACGCGAGTCGCGCGGCGACCCTGGCGCTCACGTACGCGAACCGCGAGGTCATGAAGCTGGCCGACAACGGCCTGCAGATCTTCGGCGGTCACGGATACATCCGCGAGTACCCGGTCGAGATGTGGTATCGCAACGCGCGCGCGCTCACGGTCACCGAGAGCGTCTCGGCGCTCTGATTCGAAGGAGTCACTTTCATGATCGACTACACGCTCTCCGAACGAGACGAACAGGTCCTCGCCGCCGTCAGGGAAGAGGCGCTGATCTGCCGCAAGTACGCGCGCTACTACGACGAGCACGAGGAGGAATTCGCGCCGGCCGAGCTGCCGGAGGCGAAAGACTTCAAGAACCCGTTCGCGCTGCTCGGCAAGCGCGACGAGCTCGACTCGTCGATGGGCGTGATGAGCATGCTCGTCACCGCGGGGCAGACCTGGGGCGACTACACCGTGCGCATGCGGCGCGGCACCGGGGGTCTGGGCAACGCGGCGCTGCGCGCGTCCGGAACGCCGGAGCAGCAGAACCGCTGGGGCGCCAAGACGCTCGCCATGGCGATCACCGAGCCCGGCTGCGGCAGTGACTCGAAGGCGGTGCAGACCACCGCCGTGCTCGACGGCGAGGAATGGGTGCTGAACGGCGAGAAGATCTTCGTCACCACCGGGTGCCGCGCCGAGGGCGTCGTGGTCTGGGCGACGATCGACAAAGCCGCGGGCCGCGCCGGCATCAAGAGCTTCATCGTGATGAAGGAGACGCCCGGCTTCGAAGTGACTCACAAGGAGAAGAAGCTCGGCATCCGCGCGGACGACACCGCGGCCTACGTGTTCCGCGACTGCCGCATCCCGCGCGACCACCTGCTGGGCGGCGACGAGTCGATCCCGAAGGAAGGCGCCGGCGGCTTCAAGGGCGTCATGAAGACCTTCAACATGACCCGCCCCGCCGTCGCCGCGATCGGCCTGGGCATCGCGCAGGCCGCGCTCGACTTCACGCGCGACTCACTCGCCGCCGAGGGCATCGAGGTGGACTGGAGCGCCGGCCCGCACGCGCGCTCGGCCGCGCAGCAGGCGCTGATCGAGATCGAGGCCGACATCGAGGCCGCGATGCTCGACGTGCTGCACGCCACCTGGCTCTCGGGCGAGTCCAAGCCGAACAACCTCGAGGCATCGATCTCCAAAGCCAAAGGCGGCGAGATCGCGCGCACGGCCACCCAGCGCTGTCTCGAGCTCCTCGGGTCACTGGGCATCTCGCAGGACTTCCTGATCGAGAAGTGGTTTCGCGACTGCCGCATCACCGACATCTACGAGGGCACCGGCCAGATCCAGAGGCTGATCATCGCGCGAGACATCCTGGGTTACTCGGCGGCGGAGCTGTCGTAGGCGCAATCGCGACGGCGCAACGCGCCCGGCGTGCTCGGGGAGGGGCGTTACAGAACACCCGGCTCCGCTGTAGAATGGCGCTTGTTCGTCCCATCCTCCGCTGGAAGTGGGACTGATTGTCGGACTCTGTGACTTGCCTGACGGTTGGGTGAAGACTCCAATTGGCGCACGAGCATGGCGGACAACGAACAACAGAGTGGCCGATCGAGCGAGCGAATCAGGCAACACTACCTGGTGGAGAAAGAGCTTGCAGCGCGGTTGCGGGCTGCCACCAAAGCAGAACGACGAAATCTCTACACCGAAGTCTATGACGAGCTGTTCAGGAGAGTCCCGGATCATCCGCAGTTGTCACTGAAGCTCGACGCTGCAAACCGTCAGCACGATCTCGACCGGCGCTTGGCCATTCTCAAAAGGCATCTGCATCCCAATGCCACCTACCTGGAGGTTGGACCAGGAGATTGTTCGCTCGTCATCAAAGTCGCCGGGCTGGTGCGAAAGGTTTACGCGATCGATGTTTCGCATGAGATTACAAAAGAGCTTCGCCTGCCGGATAGCGTAGAGCTCATTATCTCGGACGGTTCCAGCATCCCGGTTCCGCCGAGCAGCATCGACCTCGCCTATAGCGACCAGCTGATGGAGCATCTGCACCCTGAGGATGCGATTCACCAGCTGCGAAATGTTTACGATGCACTGGTTCCGGGCGGACGGTATATCTGCATAACTCCAAACCGGCTCTCCGGCCCACATGACGTGTCCCAATATTTCGACGAGGTCGCCACGGGATTCCATCTCAGGGAATACTCGGCGACCGAGTTGGCAGGCATGTTCAAGGACGTGGGATTTCGCAGGATCCAGGTACTGGTGGGTGCCAGAGGATTTTACGTGAATGCTCCCACGCCAATTATCAAAGCAATGGAATCGGTGTTGGCGAGTGCACCGCGACGCTTGGGAAAAACTCTCGCTCGCTGGCTACCATTGAGGTCGATCCTCGGTGTGAAGCTGGTCGGAATAAAATGAGATCGTGAGCCTCGCTGCGAGCGGCGTCGACTCGAGGGTCTGGCACCCGCTCTTGCGCGGATTTCGCCCAGCGGTCTGGATGTGCGACTTCGGGCAGCTGGGAAGCCGCTGACTCGCTTCAGGTCGACGAGAGTTGGCGCAGGAAGGCGATCAGGTCTTTGATGCCCTGATCGTTGATGACGCCGCCCCAGGGGGCCATCATCGGGGACTTGCCGACGGAGGCGCCGCCCTTCGAGATCACCTGGTAGAGGTGCTCGTCGCTGAGTCCGGCCATGAAGACGTGGTCGGTGTGATTCGCGGGGCGTGGGTTCAGGGTAGCGGAGAGCGGCCCGTCGCCCTTGCCGCCGGGTCCGTGACAGGTGGCGCAGTACTGCTGGTAGAGCGCCTTCCCCGCTTCGGGGTTGCCGCGCAGGCTGCCGCTGGGCGCGTTCGCCGCCGGCGCGGGCGTGACTGGGGGCGAAGGCGTGGGCGCCGGTGTGGTTGCCGCGGGCGGCGACGGTGCGCTGGACTTCTCGCCGCCGCAGGCGACGAGGAGGCCCGCGACCAGGAGCGCCGCGAGCGCGCGAGTCACCGCGGGCTCCGCGCGACCAGGTCGACGAGCATCGCGCCGAACGTGCCGACGAGATACAGAAGCGAGACGCGGAACGTGCGCTTGGCGGTGGGCGCGTCCTGGCGGCGCAGCAGCGCTACGGCCTGGGCGAAGAACCACACCCAGAGGGCGAGGGTCACCGCGCCGTAGGCGTAGCTGAGCATCCCGAGCCACACGGGCGCGAGCGTGACGGGCAGGAGGCTCGCGATCCAGAGCAGGCTGCGGCGGCACGTCGCGGTGTCGCCGATGCGGTCGTGCAGCATCGGGAAGCCGGCGCTGCGGTAGTCGTCGCGGTGATTCATTGCGATCGCGTAGAAGTGCGGGGGCTGCCACAGGAAGATGATCGCGAACAGAAGCCAGCCGGAGAGCGAGACCGCGCCGTCGGCGGCGGCGTCGGCGATCAGCGGCGCGATCGCTCCGGAGACTCCGCCGGCGATCACCGCGAACGGGGTGCGCGGCTTCAGCCAGAGTGTGTAGACGAACACGTAGAAGAGGATCGCGGCGAGCGCGATGCCGGCCGGCGCGGGACCCGCGGTGCCCCAGAGCACGCCCGTGCCGACGACGGAGAGCACGAGGCCGAGCGCGAGCGCGCGCTCCGGCCGCAGGGTTCCCGCGGGCAGCGGGCGGGTCGCGGTGCGCACCATGCGCGCGTCGCGGTCGCGCTCGAGGTAGCTGTTCAGCGCGTTCGCCGCGCCGGCGGCGAGCGCCGTGCCGAGCAACGTCCACGCCGCGAGTCGCAGCGACGGCCAGCGTCCCTCAGCGAGAATCAGCGCGGGCAGCCCCGAGAACAACACGAGCGGGAGCAGGCGCGGTTTGGTCACCGCGAGATAGGCGTTCACCGCGCGCCTCCGAGCGCATGCCGTTCGCGCGCCGCCGTCGCGACGGTCTGGTGAGTCGCGCGCGCGGCGGCCAGCGCGTCTCGCGCGAGCAGGCCCGCCGTCAGGACGATCCCCGCCGCGAGCGCGGAGTGAAGCGCCGTGACCTCGACGGGCAGCCGCAGCAGCACGTTCGCCGCGCCGACCGCGATCTGCAGGAAGACGAGCCGCAGTCCGGTCCAGGCGAGTCGGCCGCTCTGCCCGGCGAAGCGCAGCCGCCAGGCGAGCAGCGCGAACGCCGCCGCGACCCCGTACGCGTTCAGGCGATGCAGCACGTGCAGGCCGACTGGTCCCTGCAGGGTCGGCGCGACCGAGTCGGCGTTGCACAGCGGGAACGTCGCGCAGGCGAGGCCCGCCGAGTGACTCGAGACGAGCCCGCCGAGCACGAGCTGCAGGGCGACCAGGGCACAGGTGACTGCGACGAGCCGGACGCCAGCGGGAGCGAGCTTCGCCGGAACGCGGGCTTCACTCCGCGACGCGTCCGACAGATCGCGGGCGAGCCAGGCGAGCGCGAGCGCGAACGCATTCCCCGTCGCCAGATGCGCCGTCACCGTCCACGGCGCGAGCCCGAGCAGGACGGTGAGTCCGCCGAGCACCACTTGCAGGCCGAGCAACGCGAAGACGAGCGCGAGCGAGCGCCCGAAGCGCGCGCGGAGCGCGCGCCGCCGCAGCACGGCGACAACGAGCGCCGCGACGCCGAGCGACAAGCCCCCGGCCAGCAGCCGATGACCCCACTCCAGCGCGATGCGCGCGTCGAAGTCCGGCACGAGTCGGCCGTGGCAGAGCGGCCAGTCCGGGCACGAGAGCCCCGCTCCGTGCGCGCGCACCAGCGCGCCGACGACGATGAGCGCCCAGGCCGCCAGGGCGAGCGCGGCTGCCCCGCGTCCGGCGCGGCGCGCCGCCGCACGCGCGTCGTCGGGGAGGGGGGTCAACTCAATGACTCACGAAGTGACCGTTCAGGAGCATCAGCACGATGATCATGAGCGCGGCCAGGCCGAGCGGGAAGCCGAAGACCATGCGCGGAGTCCCGTGATCCTGGCGCAGGTGCATGAAGAAGTAGACCACCGCCCAGAACTTCACGGCCGACAGGATCAGGATCACCGGCACCACGATCGCCGCGAACGCCGGCAGATGCTCGTGATACCAGGCCTTGACCGGGGGCACGATGATCAGGATCTCGAACGCGGTGATCAGCGTGAGGGTGCTGATCACCTTCACGTACAGACTGACCGGCGGGTGCGCGTGTGACTGGGCTTCGTGATCGCTCATTGCGCGAACTCCAGTAGATAGACGCAGCTGAAGATGATGATCCAGACGATGTCGACGAAGTGCCAGTAGAGACCGGCGATCTCGACGTCCATCTCCTTCTCTTTCGGCAGCTTGCCCTGCGCGTTCATCACGAACAGCGACAGCAGCCAGAGAATCCCCCCCGAGACGTGCGCGCCGTGGAACCCGGTCAGCACGAAGAACGTCGTGCCGTACAGGTTCTTCGAGAGCGAGAGTCCCTTGTGATAGAACTCGGTGAACTCGAAGGCCTGGAAGCCGACGAAGATCAGGCCGCCGCCGGCCGTCGCCAGCAGCCACGCGCCCGCCGCGAAGCGCTTGCCCTCGCGCACGTAGTGCAGCGCCATGACCATGAAGAACGAGCTCGCGAGCAGGGTGAAGGTCGAGATCGTCGTGACCTGCACCGAGAACGTGTCGTGCGGGTACGGGCCGGTGAGACTCTTGCCGCGATAGGCCAGGTAAGTCCCGATCAGCGACCCGAAGAACATGCACTCGGAGCCGAGGAAGGTCCAGAAGCCGAGCTTGCGGTGCGGAATGCCGAGCGAGGTGTACTCGGCGTGGGCGTCGACCATGGTCTAGTGCTCCTCGGGTGCGTAGCCGTAGCCGGGCTGGAAGACCCAGCCGAAGGTCCCGGCGACGAAGGTGAAGAAGCCGGTCAGCGTGATCCACGGACCGTGCGCGGGAATGGTCATCGCGCCGCCGAAGATCATCGCCACCCCGAGACCGACGATGATCGGCCAGTAACTCGGCGGCGGAATGTGAATGCCGTCGTCGCGACCCGGCGGCGCCTTCGGCGCGCCGTGATACTTCTGGTCGAACAGCGGCCGCGAGCTGGTGACCGGCGGAATGCGATCGAAGTCCCACTCCGGCGGCGGCGAGCTCGTCGCCCACTCGAGCGTCGCGCCGTCCCAGGGATCGCTGCCCGCGATCTTCCCGCGCACGCGGCTCGTCAAGTAGTTGTACAGGAAGACCAGCTGCGCGGCGGCGATCACGAACGCGCCCAGGGTCGCCACGTGATTCCAGAAGCTCCAGCCCTCCCACGACGCGTAGGTGTAGATGCGCCGCGGCATGCCGTCGGCGCCCAGGAAGTGCATCGGGAAGAACGTCAGGTTGAAGCCGATCATCGTCATCCAGAAGTGGATCGCGCCGAGTCTCTCGTCCATGAGTCGCCCCATGAACTTCGGGTACCAGTAGTAGATCCCCGCGAAGAGCCCGAGGATCGAGCCCCCGAACAGCACGTAGTGGAAGTGCGCGACGATGAAGTACGTGTCCTGCTGTTGCAGGTCGATCGCCGGCACCGCGTGCATGAAGCCGGACAGACCACCGATCGTGAACATGAACACGAAGCCGAGCGCGAACAGCATCGGCGTCGCGAAGCGCAGCTGTCCGCCCCAGACGGTCGCGATCCAGTTGAAGACCTTCACGGCCGTCGGCACGGCGATCAGCATCGTCGTGAACGAGAACGAGATGTCCGCGACCGGCCCGAGGCCCGTCGTGAACATGTGGTGACTCCACACGCCGAAGCCGAGGAAGCCGATCGCGATGCCCGCGAAGATCACGAACTCGGCGCCGAACAGCGGCTTGCGCGAGAACGTGGGCAGCACCTCCGACACGATGCCCATCGCCGGCAGAATCAGGATGTACACCTCCGGGTGTCCGAACAGCCAGAACAGGTGCTGATACAAGAGCGGGTCGCCGCCGGCTTCCGGAATGTAGAAGTTCGTGCCGAACAGGCGATCGAACATCAGGAACACGAGCCCGACCGTGATGATCGGGAACGCGAGCACCACCAGGAACTGCACCACCAGAACCATCCACACGAACACGGGCATGCGCATCAGGGTCATGCCCGGCGCGCGCATGTTCAGGATGGTGACGATGAAGTTGACCCCGGCCATCATCGACGCGACGCCCAGGATCTGCAGACCCAGGATCCAGAAGTCGACCGAGTGAGTCGCGGTTCCGGTGCGATTCGAGAGCGGCGCGTACGCGAACCAGCCGGCGTCGGGAGGCGTGCCGAACAGGAAGCTCGAGTTGATGAATATCGCGCCGAAGAGGAACACCCAGTACGAGAGCGCGTTCAGCCGCGGGAACGCGACGTCGCGGGCGCCGATCATCAGCGGGGTCATGTAATTGAAGAACGCCGCGCCGAGCGGCATGATCGCCATGAAGATCATGGTGGTGCCGTGCATCGTGAACAGCGCGTTGAACATCTGCGCCGACACGATCTTCCCGTTCGGCCCCATGAGCTGCATGCGCATGATCAGCGCCTCGAGGCCGCCCATCATGAAGAGCACGAACGCGGAGACGCCGTAGAGGATCCCGATCCGTTTGTGATCGACGGTGGTGATCCAGCTCCAGACCCCCGTCTGTTCCGCGGGGTGCGCGTGCGGAAGCGTGTGAGTCGCTGTCGCCATCGCTTGCTCCTCTACTTCATCATCTCGAGATAGGAGACGAGCTGATCCACGGTCGCGTCGGGCAGACAGTTGCCGATCTGCACGTCGCGGCAGCACGGGTCGGGCTGTCCCGGGCCCGTGCACTGCATCGCCGGCACGTTCATCTTCGCGTCCGGCTTCACGTGCTGCGGGTCGTGGATCCACAGCTTCATGTTCTCGGGCGTGTTCTGGAGAACGCCCGCGGCGATCGTCTTGCGCGTCGCGACCTTCATCAGGTTCGGGCCGTTCATGTGCAGCACGGTCTTGTCGTTCACCATCGTCATGTGACACGCGATGCAGCCCGAAGCGGCGAAGACGCCGAAGCTCGCCATCGACTCGGGCGGCGGCGGCAGCTTCTGCTGCTTCACCCAGGCATCGAAGTCGGCCGGGGTGCTGACGACGAGCTGCGTCTTCATCAGCGCGTGTGACGAGCCGCAGTACTCGGTGCACTGACCTTCGAAGACGCCCGTGTCGGTCGGGGTGAACCACATCGGCTGGTTGCGGCCCGGGACCGCGTCGCGCTTGCCGCCCATGCGCGGGAACCAGAACGCGTGGATCACGTCCGTCGACGTGACGTGGAAGAGCACGGTGCGCCCGGTGGGCACGACGAGCTCGTTCGCGGTCGTGAGGTCGTACTCGGGGTAGTAGTACTCCCAGAACCACTGGCGCCCGGTCACTTCGACGACCAGCGGATTCGGCGACGGCGGCGGGCCCTGGTGGTAGCGAATCGCCTGACAGCTCGGGATGTACATCCCGATCACGAGCACCACGGTGGCGAGCGTCCAGCTGACCTCGAGCGTCGTGTGGCCGTGTGTCTGCTCGGGCAGCCCCGTCTCGTCGCCGCGCCGGCGGAAACGGAACAGCGCGTAGACCAGCAGACCCTCGACCCCGATGAAGATCGCGAGCGTGATCCAGTAGACGATCGCGTACAGCCTCTGGGACTCGAACGCGTTGTCCGTCAGCGGAAAGATCGTCGTCATCGGAATCTCTTCCGGACCCGGCGTCCCGAACGGGTACCAGAGCCAGAGGAGCGCGAGGACCACGAAAACGACGAGAAATCCGATCAGAGGCGCGCGTTTCTCGCTCACCGTCCGATTCCTTTCCTGGCGATACTACCTGCGGGCCTGCGGACCGCGGGCGCGGCTCGCGCCGACCCTGCGTGCGGACAGCACGTGCGGACGGCAGTCGACGCACGTCCCTCTGACCCCGTGACGACCGGCGCGCAGGTTACCGGCGACCCTCCCACAGGGTCAAGCAAACCAGCCGCTCGCGCACGTTCCTGCAACCTTCCGCTGCGCCTGATTGAGCTTCGTTCGGCTGCGCCTCACTGCGCGCGCCTACGGCGCTTGCGCCCTCGGCTCGGGGCGGCCCTCGCCTCGGCCTCCCCAACCACGACCCTACTCAATACGAACGTGGAAGATCCAGGACGTGCTCGGCGACGAAGTTGAGGGCCATCTCCTGTGAGATGGGGGCGAGTCGCATCAGCCGCGCCTCGCGCCAGTAGCGCTCGACGTGAAACTCGCGCGCGTAGCCGAATCCGCCGAGCGTCTGCAGCGCGCGATCGCACGCGCGGAACGATGCGTCGGCGCAGCGCACCTTCGCCATGTTTGCGAGCGGGCCCGCGGGCTCGCCGCGGTCGTAGGTCCACGCGGCTTTCTGCCACAAGAGCTCCGCGGCGATCAGCTCGCTGTACGAGTCCGCGAGCGGATGCGCGATCGCCTGGTTCTGACCAATCGGCCGGTCGAACACGATGCGCTCGCGCGCGTACGCGACGGCGCGTTCGAGCGCGCGAAAGCCGATGCCGACCGCCTCGGCGGAGATCACGATCCGCTCCGGGTTGATGCCGTCGAGCAGGCAGTAGAAGCCGCGCCCGACCTCGCCCACCACGTCCTCGTCCGAGACCGGGAGATCGCGGATGAACACCTCGTTCGAGTTCACGGCGTTTCGCCCGAGCTTCGAGATCTCGCGGATCTCGACGTGCGCGGGGTCGAGGTCGGCGAGGAACAGGGTCATGCCGTCGAGCCGGCGCGCGCACTGCTCGCGCGGCGTGGTGCGCGCGAGCAGGAGGATCTTCTGCGCCTGCTGCGCCTTGGTGTTCCAGACCTTCTTCCCGTTCACGATCCAGCGGTCGCCCTCGCGCCGCGCGAAGGTGCGAATGCGCGACGTGTCCGTGCCGGCGTCGTCCTCGGTCACGCCGAAAGAGACGTGCAGCTTCCCGGTCGCGGTGGGCGGGAGATACTTCTCCTTCATCGCCTCCGAGCCGTGATGGATGACCGGCCCCATTCCGAAGATCGACAGGTGCATGGTCGACGCCGCGTTCATCGCGCCCGCGCTGCCCGCCACCGCGCGCAACAGCGCCCCGGCATGCATCACGCCCAGACCCGCGCCCCCATACTTCTCGGGGACCAGCACGCCGACCCAGCCCGCGTCCGCGAACGCGTTGTAGAACTCCCAGGGGAAGAGCTTCTTCTCGTCGTGCTCGAGCCAGTAGTCGTCGTCGAAGCGCGCCGCGAGCTTGCCCGCCTCGGCGCTGATGCTCGCGAAGTCTGGGTCCGCCTCGAAATCCATGCTCCAATCTTACGTCCGCGAAGAGCTGCCTGCAGGTTGTCGTGAGCGCAGCTCCGCGTGCTAGGTTGCGCGCGTGAACAGACGTCTATGGGTCGGCGTCGTCGGGGCAGCGTTCCTGTTCGGATTGTTCACGACCTACGCGCATGTGTGCATGCTCGGGAGGTCCTATCTCGAGGAAGGCGGCACGGAAATCGCCGCTCAGCGGGCGATCGTCGCTGGCGTGGCGGGCGACCCTCTGCAGTACCGCGTTCTCACGGCATACGCCGCGATCGCGCTGGTGAATGGCTTCGCGGCGCTCGGAGTACCCCACCACCTTCCCGTGTCGTTCATCCTGCTCCGAGTCGCGGAAGACACCGCGATG
>DATFUE010000400.1:0-6448 GCA_035261165.1 Myxococcota bacterium | reverse complement strand
GAAGAAGTTCTGCGTGCGCGCGATGTCGCGGCTCGACATGCCCGTGCCCGCGAGCGCCGTCGACGTGTGCTTGCCGAAGTCGACCGGGATCAGGCGGTACTTCGCCAGGCTGCCGTCCTCGAGGGGGTTCTTCTCGTAGCCCGCGAGCTCCAGGTTCTTCGCCTTGAATGCGCCTACGTTCAAGATCAAGAGGCCCCCGGGCTCGAGGTCCGGGAGGTTCGTGCGCAGCGCGGCCGGGTTCATCGCGACCAGGACCTCGGGCGCATCGCCGGCCGTGAAGATCTCGTTCGATGAGAACTGCAGCTGGAAGCCCGAGACGCCCGCGAGGCTGCCCGCAGGCGCGCGAATCTCCGCCGGGAAGTCCGGGAACGTCGCGATGTCGTTGCCGTAGAGCGCCGCCATGCGCGTGAACTCGGTCCCCGTCAGCTGCATGCCGTCGCCGGAGTCGCCCGCGAAGCGGATGACCACCGAATCGAGGCGCCGCGTGATGCCTGGGGAGCTGCCGTTCGAGGACCCGTCCGAATGCCCGTCGTCTTGTGCCATTACCTCTGCGTCGTTCTCCGAGCCGCGAATTGGGTGCTGCTGGGGAGTCCCTGGGGCGGGGTCGTGATCATTACGCTCACGGGGCCTGCCCACAACAGGCCGGCCGCGTGTGTGACGTACGCCGTGTTCCCCGCCTTGAGCCCCTCTGCCTCGGGCGTGTAGATTGCCGCCGCGAGCCAACCAAGGGGGTCACACGTGCGCGAAGTCTACATCGTCGAGGCGGTGCGAAGTCCAATCGGCAGGCGTGCCGGGGGTTTGTCCGGGATGCATCCGGCCGACCTCCTCGGGACGGTCCAGAAGGCGGCGCTCGACCGCAGCGGGGTGCCCGCCGAGGCCATCGGCCAGGTCGTGGGCGGCTGCGTCTCCCAGGTCGGCGAGCAGACCTTCAACATCGCGCGCATCGCGTGGCTCTCGCAGGGCCTGCCCCTGGACGTGGCTTCTACGACGGTCGACTCACAGTGCGGCTCGAGTCAGCAGGCGACGACCTTGGCGGCGGGCCTCGTCGGCTCGGGCCTCGAGGACATCGCCCTCGCGTGCGGACTCGAGATGATGAGCCGCGTGCCGCTCGGCGCCGCCATGAAGGGCGGCTCGCCGATCCCGAAGAGCTACATGGAGCACTATCAGCCGACGTCGCAGTTCGCGGGGGCCGAGATGATCGGCAACGAGTACGGCATCACGCGCGCCGACGTCGACCGCTTCGGCCTGCGCAGTCAGGAGCTCGCTGCGCGCGCGTGGGAAGAGAAGCGCTACGAGCGCGAAGTGATTCCCGTCTCGGCGCCGGGCATGGACAAGGAAGGCAAGCCGACGGGCGAGGTCGTACGCGTCGAGCGCGACGAGGGCCTGCGCAAGACCTCGCTGGAGAAGCTCGCGGCGCTCCAGCCCGTGCCCGGCCAGAACCTGCACACCGCGGGCACGTCGTCGCAAGTGAGTGACGGCGCGGCCGCAGTGATTCTCGCCTCCGCCGACGCCGTGAAGCGCCTCGGCATCAGGCCGCGCGCGCGGATCGTGGATTCGGTGCTCGTCGGCTGTGACCCGGTCACGATGCTGAAGGGCCCGATCCCCGCCACGCGCAAGGTGCTCGGACGCGCGGGACTCGCCATCGAGGACATGGACGTGTGCGAGGTGAACGAGGCGTTCGCCTCGGTCGTGCTGGCCTGGATGAAGGAGTGCAAGCCGATCGAGGCGCGCGTGAACCCGAACGGCGGCGCGATCGCGCTCGGTCACCCGACAGGCTGCACCGGCGCGCGCCTGATCACCACCGCGCTCCACGAGCTCGAGCGAACGGGCGGTCGCTACGGCCTGATCTCGATGTGCTGCGGCGGCGGTTTGGGAACCGGGACGATCATCGAGAGACTCTGAGACGATGCGACTCGCCGCCCGCGGGGAGGCGCGCGCCGAAGCGCCGGCCGCTCATCTGATCCGAATCAGGGTCTCGCGTCGGTAGCTGGCGCGTCCGGCGCGGGCGCGGGGACTCCGATCGACGCGTGGTCGACGATGTACTTCCAGCCGGCGGGGGTCTTCAGGAGCACTTCGGTTGCGCGCAGCGGGGTGGTCATCGGCTTCCCGTCGGGACCGGTTCCGGCGATCGTCCAGTCGCCGAGCGCGCCGATCACGGTGTGCGCGGCGTCGATCCAGATCGCGCGGTAGCCGACGAGCGTGAACTTCGCGCCGCCCTTCACGCACGTGGCCGCGACGACGTGGCGCAGCTCGCCCTTGTTCGCCGCGGTCTGACCCGCGCCTGGATACACGACCCGTGCGTCGTCCTGGTACAGCGCGAGCACGGCATTCACGTCGCCCGCGGCGCACGCCGCATCGAACTTCTCGCCGACCTTGCGGGCGATCGCGGCCGGGTCCTCGCCGGCGGCGAGCGCCGAGGAAGCCGCCAGACAGAAAAGTGCCGCGAAGAGCGCGCGCTTCACTTGTATCCTCCCGCGGCGAACTCCTGCGCCGATTTGTAGTCCGCCTTGCCGTTGGCCGCGCGGAACATGGTGGGCACGGCGAAGACGCGCTTCGGGACCTTGTAGCCCGCGAGCCGCTCCTTCACGTGCGCGCGGAGCTTCTCCTCGTCGGTCACCGCACCGCCGCGCAGCTGCACGACGCCGACCACCGCGTTGCCCCAGCGATCGTCGGCTACGCCGACCACGAGCGCGTCCTCGACGTCGGGATGCGTCTTCAGCGCCTCCTCGACCTCCTCGGGGTAGATCTTCTCGCCCGCGGAGTTGATGCACGCGCTGCCGCGCCCGAGCAGGGTGAGCGTTCCGTCCGCCTCGACGATGCACCAGTCACCCGGGATCGAGTAGCGCACGCCGTTGATCGTCGGGAACGTCTTTGCGGTCTTCTCGGGGTCCTTGTAGTAGCCGACGGGGATCGGGCCGCTGCGCGCGACGAAGCCCTTCTCGCCGCTGCCGGGAGTCACTTCCTGATGGTCCTCCGTGAACACCTTGCAGCGGTCGCCGATCGTGAACTTCGCGGTGCGCACTTCGCCGGCGGCCGACATCACCGAGACGCCGAAGCCCACGGCTTCCGATGAGCCGAACGAGTCGGTGAGCAGCATGCCGCCGTGATGGCGCAGGAGGCCCTTCTTCACCTCGGTGCTCCACATCACCCCGGACGAGACGATCAGCTTCACCGAGGACAGGTCCCAGCGGCCGGGGCTCTCCTCGAGCGCGTTCAGCATCGGCTTCGCGAACGCGTCGCCGACGATCACGAGCGCGTTCGCGCGCTCGCGCTGCACGGTGTCGAACAGCTCCTCGCAGTCGAATTTGCTCCCCTCGAGAGTGATCACACAGCCGCCCGCGATCAGCGTGCCGATCGCCGTGAACAGGCCGGTGCCGTGCATCAGCGGGCAGCACGGGATCTGCCGCGTCGTCGGACCGGCCTTCACCGCGTTCGCGACGTGCTGCTCGAGCGTGGCCGGCGCGACGCCGCCGTTCGCCGGCGCGCTCGCCCCGGCGCCTAGCGCGTGCCAGAGATCGTTCGCGGTCCACATCACGCCCTTGGGCATGCCGGTGGTACCCCCGGTGTAGAGGAAGAGCATGTCCTCGCCGCTGCGCGCGATGCGCAGCGGTCGGCCGTCGCCGCGGGTCGCCAGCGCTTCGTAGGACTCGCCGAGCTGTGAGCCGGCGCCGATCTGGATCCACGCGGCGACGCGGGGCAGGCGCGGGCGCAGTGCCTCGACGCGGTCCGCGAACTCGGCGTCGAACAACACCACCTTCGCGTCCGAGTTGTCGAGGATGTAGCGGAGCTCCTCGTCGAGATAGCGGTAGTTCACGTTCACCGGGACGAGCCGCGCCTTGAAGCAGGCGGCGAGCGCCTCGCAGTACTCGGGGCGGTTGCGCAGGTAGAACGCCACCTTGTCACCCGGCTCGGCGCCGCGCGCGCGCAGCGCCGCCGCGAGGTTGTTGGAGCGCCGCCCGAGCTCGCGCCAGGGGATCGTGCGATCGCCGTGGATCAGCGCCGGAGCGTCGCCCGGGAACGACGCGTCGAGCGCGTCGAGAATGTCACCGAAGTTCCAGTTTGGAGCCGTCGTCATGCGCGTCCCCTCCCGCGGGGCGCATGATACCCGAAAGAGGAGGTGCGCTTCGTGACACGCAGAGCCGCGCTCGGGGTGCTTCTGGTCTGGCTCGGCTCGGCCTGCGCGCACGCGCCGGCCGAGGACGCCGAGACGCGCGCGCTGCGCGTGCACCGCGAGGCGATCGTGCTCGACACGCACGCCGACACCACGCCGCGCTTCCAGTCGCCGGACTTCGACTTCGCCGCGCGGCACGCGAAGTCGGACGTCCGCATCGACCTGCCGCGCGCGCGCGAAGGCGGCCTGGACGTGCAGTTCTGGTCGATCTGGGTCGGCAACGTGCAGGGCGACGGCCGCGCGATCCGCGAGGCGCTCGAGCGCATCGACGCCGTCTGGGAGATGGCGCGCCGCCATCCGAACGACGTGGTGGTGGCGACGGACGTCGCCTCGATCCGGCGGGGCGTCGCCGAGGGGAAGCTCGTCTCGCTGATGGGCGTCGAGGGCGGCCACATGATCGAGAACAAGCTCGCGGTCCTGCGCGACTACTACCGGCTCGGCGTGCGCTACATGACGCTCACCCACGCGTTCCACATCGAATGGGCCGATTCGGCGGGCACGGGCCAGCCGCTGCCGCCCGGGCACGGCGGCCTCACACCGTTTGGTGTAGAGGTGGTGCGCGAGATGAACCGGCTCGGGATGATGGTCGACGTCTCGCACGTCTCCGACCAGACTTTCTGGGACGCGCTCCATGCGTCGCGAGCGCCGGTGATCGCCTCGCACTCCTCGTGCCGCGCGATCTACGACCACCCGCGCAACCTCACCGACGACATGCTGCGCGCGCTCGCCGCGAAGGGCGGCGTGGTGATGATCAACTACTACCCGGGCTACACGGACCCCGAAGCCGCCCCGCGCATCGCCGCCTGGTTCGCGCGCCACGCGCAGGAGCTCGGCGCGCTGCGCGAGAAGTACGGAACCGATTTCCGCGCGCTGAGCGAAGCGATGAAGGCGATCGCCGCGGCCGATCCAGTTCCGCAGGGCACGCTCGACCGGCTGCTCGACCACTTCGACCACGCGCTGCGCGTCGCGGGCGAAGACCACGTGGGTCTCGGCTCGGACTTCGACGGCGTGGCGAGCTTTCCGGTGGGTCTCGACGAAGTGAGTCTCCTGCCGAACCTGACCCGCGGACTGCTCGCGCGCGGCTGGTCGGAAGAGGTGGTGAAGAAGGTGCTGGGCGAGAACCTGCTCCGCACCATGCGCGAGGTCGAGCTCACGGCGGCGCAGATCAGCGCCGAATCCGCAGCACCCCAGAGCCCGCGATGACTCCGCGCTTCAGCGCGAGCAGCGCCTGGTTCGCCTCGGCGAAGCCGAAGGCGGTCGTGCGCGGACGGAGGGGTATCTCCGCGGCGAGCGCCAGCAGCTCGCGGCCGTCGGCGCGCGTGTTGGCGGTGACGCTGGTCAGTGTCCGCTCGTCGAAGAGGTGGCGCGCGTAGTCGAGGGTCGGGACATCGCTCATGTGGATGCCCGCGCAGGCGAGCGTCGCGCCCGGGGCGAGCGCCTCGAGCGCCGGCGGCACGAGCGTTCCGACCGGCGCGAACAGCACGGAGGCGTCGAGCTTCTCGGGCGGTCGCGCGCCGAGCTCGCCCGCCCACTCCGCGCCGAGGGCCAGCGCCAGCGCGCGGTGCGAGGCCTCGCGCGTGACGACGAAGACGCGCGCGCCCCAGTGTCTCGCGATCTGCAGCGCGATGTGCGCCGACGAGCCGAAGCCGTAGAGTCCGAGCTTCTCGCCGCCGCGAATCCCGCTGCGCCGCAGCGCGCGGAGGCCGATGATCCCCGCGCACAGGAGCGGCGCGGCGGACTCGTCGTCGAGTGACTCGGGCAGCGCATAGGCGAAGTCCTCGGGCACGCGCACGCGCTCGGCGAAGCCGCCGTTCTCGTGCCAGCCGGTGAACGCCGGCGTGCGGCACAAGTTCTCCTCGCCGCGCCGGCAGTACGCGCACGCGCCGCACGCGCGCCACAGCCACGCGACCCCGACCCGCGCGCCGAGCGCGAAGCGGCGCGCGCCGGCGCCGAGCGCCGCGACGCGGCCGACGACCTGATGGCCGGGCACGATCGCGGGCCGCTGCCTCGCGAGCTCGCCCTCGATCACGTGCAGGTCGGTGCGACACAGTCCGCAGACCGAGACGTCGAGGGCGATCTCGCCGGGGCCCGGCACGGGATCGGGGAGATCGCGCAGCGACAGTGGCGCGCTCTCGATCGGTCCGGGCTCTTCCAACAGCCACGCGCGCATCGCGCACAGATCCTACACTCGCGCCCGTTGAACGTTCTGCTCTTCGACGAGAGCGACGAGATCGCGCCGGGACGCGTCCGGGTGGCCGGCCGCCGCCTGCGCCACGT
>DATFUE010000399.1:0-4449 GCA_035261165.1 Myxococcota bacterium | reverse complement strand
CCTGCTCGATTACTTCGCGCGAGTCTCCGACGGCGCGGACTCGGGGCTTCTGCTCGACGCGGCGCACCTGGCGATCTATCAGCGCGCGACGGGTCACGCGCCGCTCGATGGCCTGGACGGCTACCCGCTGGAGCGAGTGATCGAGCTGCACGTCGCCGGCGGCAGTGAGTTCGCGCACGCCGGGCGGCGCTTCGTGGACGATGGCCACGGGCCGACACCGCTCGCCGACACCTGGGAGATCCTGGCGCACGTCCTGCCGCGCGCGACCCGCCTGCGCGCGCTGGTGTTCGAGTGCGAGCGAAACACTGCGGCGGAGGTGGTGCCGACCTTCGAGCGCCTGGCGCGCGCGCTCGGCGCGGCGCGCGCCTGATGGATCACCGCCGCGTCCAGCGCGCGCTGTTCCGAATGCAGCTCGACCCGCGCTTCGCGGAGCGGCTGCGCGCGCGCGAGTCTGAGGCGGTCGCTTCGGCGGCGCTCGGCGCCGAGGAGCTCGCGCTCGTCGCCGGCGCCGACCCGGCCGGTGTCTCCGCGGACCGCGACGGGAAGCGCCGCGCGCAGTTCCTGCGAAACGTGACGAGTGAGTTCGCGCTCTCGCTCGCGGTCGCCGCCGAGCCCGGCCTCGTGGAGGCGTTCCCGGAGTCGCGCGAGTTCCACGGCGCGGTGGCCCGGGACGCGAGCCTGCCGCTCGCGTTCGCGCGCTGGCTCGAGAAACGAGCCGCGCGCGCGACTGCGCTGCTGCGCGCGCTCTGCACGCTCGAATCGGCGCTGGCGGCTGCGCGCCGCTCCCGCCGTCCCGGCCCCTCGCTCGTCGCCGGCGAAGTCGCGCTCGCCCCCTGGGCCGAGCTCGTGCGCGTAGCGGAGGGCACCCTCGATGCCGCCGCGCGCGTGCGCGCGGCGCTCGACCGAGGCGAGCCCACACCGATCGGTGTCGCCGTGTCGAGCGCCGAGCTCGAGACTCTGCTTCTGCAGCGCGCCCCCGAGCCCGAGCCGTTCCGCTTGCCGGAGGTCGCGGTGGAGCTCCTCTCCCCCGAGCTCGCCGCACTCCTTGCGCGCGCCGCGAAGCCGCTCGACCCAGCCGCGCTCGCCGTTCACGGGCGCGGCGCGGGTGTCTCGCAAGCCGACCTGGCCGAGGTCGTCGCCGGACTCGTCGCCGCGCGAATCCTGATCGCGGGCTAGAGCAGGAAGTCGCCGAGCCTCGCGAGCGCCTCGCGCAGCTCCGCCTCGGTGGTCGTGCACGAGAAGCGCAGCCAGCCTTCGCCCGCCTCGCCGAAGTCGACGCCGGGAGTCACCGCCACGCGCGCGCGCTCGAGGATGTCACTCGCGAGCCAGCGCGAGTCGGAGGCGAAGCGGCGCGCGTCGGCGAACACGTAGAACGCGCCGCGCGGCGCCACGGGCACCTCGAAGCCGATCTCCTGCAGCCCGCGCATCAAGAGGAGGCGCCGCGTCGCGTACGCCTCGCGCAGCTCGGCGATCGTGCCCGCGCCGTTGGCGAGCGCCGCGATGCCGGCGCGCTGCACGAAGCTGGCGACCGATATGAACAGGTTCTGCGCCAGGCTGCGCAAAGTGCGCGCCGCCGAGCTCGGCGCGATCAAGTGACCCAGGCGGAAGCCGGTCATCGCGTAGCGCTTCGAGAAGCCGTCGAGCACGAACACGTCGTCGCCGAGCTCGAGCGCCGAAGTGACTCGCGCGCCGTCGTAGACCAGCCCGTCGTAGATCTCGTCGGAGACGAGCGGCAGGCCGAGCGCGTGGATCGCGGCGAGGTCCGCGCGCTCCTGGATCGCCCCCGTCGGGTTCGCGGGCGAGGCGACCAGGATCGCGCGCGTGCGCGAGCTGAGCGCCTTCTCCACGCGCTCGGGGCGCAGGCGGTAGCCGTCGTGCGCGTCCGTGGGCGCGAACACCGGCACGCCGCCGGCGGCGCGAATCAGGTTCGGATAGCAGGCGTAGTGCGGCGTGCCGAGCACCACCTCCTCGCCCGGGTCGAGCAGGTAGGTGAACGCGAGCAAGAGCGCCGGCGAAGTGCCGCTCGTGATCAGCACGCGCTCCGCGTCGAACGCGACATCGTTCCGGATCAGCCGCTCCGCCGCGATCGCCTCGCGCAGCTCGACCAGGCCGCGGCTGTCGGTGTAGCGCGCCGGCTCCTCGGCGAGCGCGCGCGCGCACGCGGCGACCGCGGCCGGCGGCGCGGGGAACTCCGGCTCGCCGATCTCGAGATGAATGATCTCGACGCCCTCGCGCTCCAGCGCGAACGCGCGTTCCATCACCTCCATCGCGAGGAACGGAACCACGCTCGCGGCGCGCTTCGAGGGGGGCATGCGCAGGGGTTACTCCGCGCCCGCGGCGCCGTCAAACGCCCGGAGCTACGGGCTCTGCTTCTTCAGCTTGATACTGAGCTGGTGCGTGAACTCGGTGGAGGCCGCGATGCCGTCGAGCTGCAGGCTCGTGCCCTTCTTGTTCACCTCGCCCGAGAGAGTCACCGAGGGCCCGGCGCTCATCGCCCCGCTCACGTGAAAGTTTCCGCCGTAGCCCGTGAGCACCAGCTGCGAGACGAACGCGCCGGAATTCACGGGGAACGGATCGACGAAGTTGATCGTGATCGTGAGCTGGTCGACCGTCTGAGCGATCGTGACGTCGACGTTCGACTTGAACTTCTGCCTCGGCCGGAGCGATCCGAGGCTGGTCTGATCCCAGTACGTGTCGGTGAGCTTCCCGCTCCATGTGCCTTCGACCGGCGGCACGCCGTTCGAATCGGCGCGCGCGGCGCCGGGAAGCGTTAGCGCCGCGAGCGCGAGCGCCGCGCACGAGATTCCCACGAACAGAGAACGAGCGACTGCCATGATGGATACCCCCCACAATTCAACTGGAACGCGAGGATAGCCGCGCACTTTCGCGTCGCCAGCGTAAATGCCCGCCGTCCTGCGATATGCTGCGCGCGCGATGGACTTCGATCCCAAGGTCGCCTACTGGACCGCCGCGTTCGCGAACATGCTCGCGGCGGTCACCCTGGCCGTGATCGGCGTCCGCCGCATCCAGCGCGCCGAAGTCGCGGGTCACCGGCACATGATGAAGACCGCCGCCCTGCTCGTGCTGCTCTTCGTGCTCTCGTACGGCGTGAAGCTCGCGCTGCTCGGCCGCGAAGCCCTCCAGCTCTGGGAGCCGCGCTTCGTGAACGTGCTGCGCTTCCACGAGCTGTGCGTCGCGACCATGGTGCTCGCCGGCAGCCGCGCCCTGTATCTCGCCACCACGCGCCACCTCGCCGACCCGGCTGCCCCCGAGAACGCCGCCGCCCGCGCCCGGAGCGCGCGCTCCCACCGCCGCGCCGGCTGGACCGCGCTGGTCGCGAGCGGACTCGGCGCGGTGACTGCGGGGTACGTGCTGTACGGGATGTACGCTCGGCTGAGCTAGCCGCGCGAGATTCGCGAGAAGACACGCTCGCAGCGCTCGCTATTCGGTCTCCCGCCCTAATAGAGTCGATCCGACGGGTTTGGGAAAATGGGTCGAGTGATTCGCGCGCTAAGTCCGTCTGTCGTCGCCCTGATCTGCGCAGCCGTGGTCGCGAGCCTTGCCTATCTGAACCCGGCGCCGGCGCCCGGAGGCGTTCGTCGTGCTCACTTGGTTGTAGTCCACGGCGGCATACGCGTGGGCGCTCGCGGGCGCGCCGCCGACCGAGCCGTCGACTGCACTCGTGCCGGGCAGAGCGTAGACACCCGCAGCGGTGTAGGTCTGGGAGTTGTGGTACTCGGGATTGGACAGGTAGTCGTGGTGCGTGAGCGTCACGTAGTACGACGCGGACGGCAGCGTTCCCGCCTAGCTTCCCGAGGGGATCACCAACCCGTACACCACGAGCGCGACGGCAGCCAACAGCCGAATTTCGAACCGCATCTTCTGCCTCCGCGCCGCCCCGCGTAACACGCGCGCAGCCCGCGGGTCATCAATCCGAGCCGCCTGCCATACAACGATGCGGGCGCCTGTCGGTTCGCGCGCGCGCCGTTCGTCCTTGGAGCGGAGGAGGTCTGGGTGACGGTCGAGATGGCCAACCCCAGCGCGCGCCCGCGTCGCGTGCCGCGCAGCGTGGCCGCGGTGTTCGTCGGCTCGCTCGTGGGGGCCGCGCTCTCGCTCGGCACCGACCAGGTGCTGCACGTGCTCCAGGTCTACCCGCCCTGGGGTCAGCCAATGCACGAGCCGGGCTTGAACCTCTTGGCGCTGTCTTATCGGCTCCCGTTCCAAGTCATCGGCGGCTGGGTGATCGCGCGGCTCGCGCCCTACGCGCCGATGGGTCACGCGCTCACCGGCGGAATCATCGGGCTCGTGCTGAGCGCGCTGGGCGCGGTGGCGGCGATCAACATGGACCTGGGGCCGGCGTGGTATCCCATCGCGCTCGCCCTCTCGGCCGTGCCGACGACCTGGCTGGGCGCGGTTCTGCAAAAAGGAGAACTCAGATGAAGAAAGTCA
>DATFUE010000398.1:0-4772 GCA_035261165.1 Myxococcota bacterium | reverse complement strand
GCGAGCTCCGCCAGCCGCTCGAGCGCGGCCTCGATCTCCGGCGGCTCCGCTCCGGGCACCTGGACGCGCGCGATCAAGTGAGTGAGTCGCAGCTTCTCGCGGTGCTGCGCGATCGCGTCGGCGACCTGCGCGCGCGAGCCGACGAGCGCGACCTGGGCGACGTCCGCCGCCCCCGAGCGGCGCAGCGCCGGCGCGCGCGAGCTGAGCAGCGCCGCCGACTGCGCGCCCAGGGCCTCGCTCACGCGGCGCGCCTGGGCAGAGTCGTCGCTGACGAACACGGTGCGCATCACCGGCACGCATGCGGCGCGCGCCTCGGCTGACACCGATCGGTGTCGCTCGTAGTTCTCGATCAACAGGTCGAGCGGCTCGATCGGCGAGGCCAGGTAGGGCAGGCCCAGCCGTCCCGCCTGGTCGACGGCCTTCGGGCCGAAGGCCGCGACCCAGAGCGGCGGGTGCGGTTGCTGCACCGGCAGGGGCGCGAGCAGCACCGGGGCGCCGCCCTCGCCGTCGAACGCGATGGGCTCGCCGCGCCACGCGCGCAGCATCAGCTCCACGGAGGCTCCGAAGAGGTCGCGCTTCTCGCGCGAGGGCACGCCGAAGGCGCTGAACAGCTCGCTGCGGAAGCCGCGCCCGATGCCCAGGATGACCCGGCCCGCGGACAGGCGATCGAGCACCGCGACCTCTTCCGCGACCTGGACCGGGTGGCGGATCGGCAGCAGATACGAAGTGGTGCCCAGCCGGATCCGCCGCGTGCGCGAGGCGATCGCGGCGAGACACAGGAGCGGCTGCGGCAGCGCGCCGCGGGCGCCGAAGTGACTCTCCGGCAGCCAGAACGAGCTGAAGCCCAGCGCCTCCGCGCGCTCGCCCTGCGCCGCGAGTGACTCCGCCGAGCCGCTCGCGTCGCTGCGCCAGGGCGTCACGCCGAAGTGCAGGTCGCTCATCGCGCGCGCGCGTCGAACAAGCTGGGCAGGAGGGCGCGCGCGAGGTTCGCGCGCACGCCGAGCTGCGCCGAGACGCCCGCGAGCAGGCCCAGGACGCGACCCAGCAGAAACAGATGCGGCGGGATCGTCGCCAGCGGATCGGCGCGCAGCAGGGTCGACAGCTCCGCGCCGAGCAGAGTCATCCGGTCGCCCGCGACGTGCGCGTCGACGCGGCAAAGGTGCTCCATCAGCCGCTCGGCGAAGCCCTCGATCGTGCGCGCCTCCGGGTCCCGGGTCGCCAGGCCGAGCGCGCGCAGCGCGGCCGCGGTGCCGGCTGCGTCGCGCGCCAGCACGCGCTGCGCGAGCGCGAGCGCCGCCGCGCGGAAGCCCGCCGGAACCTCCTGCACGAGCCCGAAGTCGACGAAGCCCAGCGCGAAGTCGCCGCCATGGCCGGGCAGCACGAGCAAGTTGCCCGGGTGCGGGTCGGCGTGGAACAGCTCGTGCTCGAACACCTGCGCGGCGTAGGCGGCGAGCAGCGCCTCGACCACCGCCGCCGGGTCGACCCCGGCGCGCGCGATTCGCACGCGGTCGGTGACTCGAATTCCGGGGAGGTACTCGGTCACGAGCACGCGCGGGCGCGTGAACTCCGCGACCACCGACGGGATGCGCACCCGCGGCCACGCCGCGAAGTTCCGGGCCATGCGCCCGGCGCTCTCCGCCTCGAGCTTGAAGTCGAGCTCGCGCGCGAGGCTGCTCTCGAGCTGGTCGAGCAGGATCGCGAAGCCGAGCGAGCCCTCGAGCCCCTCGATCGCGCGCACCGCGACGCGCAGGGTCGAGAGGTCGGCGGCGAGTGCGGCGCGCACGTCGGGCCGCTGCACCTTCACCGCCACCTCGCGCCCGTCGCGCAGCGTCGCGCGGTGCACCTGCGCGAGCGACGCGGACGCCATCGGCCGCCGCCAGACACGCGCGAACAGCTCCTCGGGGGGCGCACCCAGCTCCTCGCACAGCACCTGACGCACCACTGTGTAGGGCTGCGGGCGCGCGCGGTCCTGCAGGCGCGCCAGGCGCTCGACGTAGACCGCGGGCAGCACGTCGGCGCGGGTCGAGAGGAACTGACCCGCCTTCAGCAGCACGCCGCCGAGCTCGCGCGCCGCGCCGTCGAGCGTGGCGGCGGAGAAGCGGTCCCAGCGGCGGCGCGCGACGCCGACCACGCCGCGCAGGGGGCCGCGATCCAGGAGCCGCAGCCCCTTGTAACCGAGGTAGATGCGAGCGATCGCCGAGCCGGTGCGCGCCGCCCTGCGAAAGCGCTCGCGCGGGCCGAGCTCGAGCTGCGTCACGTGTCGCCGCCTTCCGTCACCAGAGCTTAGGCGGCTCCTTCGGGCAGGTCCAAGCTCCGTTCAGGCCGTGCTTGGCGAGCGTGGCCTTCACCGCCAGGTCGTCCGCGGTCGGCTCCCTCGCCGCGCTGACCTCGGGCGTGCCGTCCTTCGTCGGCGCGCGGCGGTCCTCGTAGGGCGAATCCTGCAGCTCGGCCTCCTCGCCCGCCTCCTCGCCGGCCGCGAACTCGTACGGCGGGCTGTACTGGCACTGCACCCAGAGCACGCTCGCGAACTCGAGCGCGTACGAATCGCCGTAGTTCGAGTAGCTGAAGCGGTCGTCCTGGTCGCGGATCAGGCCGATCTCGGGGCGCGGGATCTCGGCGAGATACTTCGGCACCAGATCGTCGAGTGAGTCGGGATACGTACCGTTGTCCTTCTTGTAACTCTCGAGCGCGTCCAGGACCTTCAGCGCGGTCAGGTCGCGCGCGCGCTGCTGCATCAGACCGCCGATCTGCGCCGACCCGAGGATCGCGACGAGCAGCAGCGCGCCGGTCGCCAAGCGCACGAGGCCGGCGCGTGCGGCCGTCTCGGGCGAGCGCTCGGCCAGCGCGATCCGGATCCAGGCGGTCGCCAGCGCGAAGCACACGAGCAAGACGCGCGGGCTGAGGTTGCTGAAGATGAAGCTCGCCGCGATCCCCGCGACGAGCCCGGCGGCGGCCAGCGCGAGGAGCGTTCCGAGGACGCCCGGCACGCGCGCGCGAATCCAGACCGCCGCTCCCGCCGCCGCGTGCAGCGCGGCGATCGACGCGCCGGCGAGCAGGAACGCGAACAAGGTGATGATCGGCCAGGGGCTGATGTTGAACTGCATCTCGCTGTTCGTGCCGGTGACTTCCGTGCTGAGCAGGAAGATGCCGGCGACCGCCGCGAGCACCGCCGCCGCCGCGAGCGCGCGCGAACGGCGGAGTGTCTCGTCGAGCAGCGACGCCGAGAACAGGATCCCCGTAGTGACCGCGGCGAACGACGCGGCGACGGCGAGGAAGCGCCACTCGAAGAAGCGCCACACCGGCTCGGCGCGCATCCCGTAGTACACGAACGTCAGCATCATGAAGGTCAGGAACACCAGGAACGCGCGGCCGAGCGCGCCGCGCATGATGCGCCAGCCGACGGCCGCGACCACGAGCGGCGGCAGCCAACCGATCAGGATCGGCACCCACGCCTGCGGAAACCCGGCCCGAGCCATCTGCGCCAGGCTCATCAGCGCGGGCGCGTGCATGACCGTTCCCCAGGGCCGCCACCACTCGAGGTCTTCGACATACTCCGAGGGCGTCGGCCCGGCGCCGAAGAAGTAGTAGTAGAAGACCGCGAGCGCGACGGCGCCCACGAGATAGCCGAGCCGCAGCATCAGAGATCCTCCCGGTGCGGCGAGATTCTACCCCGCCGGGCCGGGGGGCCGGGTCACTTTCGCCGCTGCAGCAGCGAGAGCTCGGGGGCGCGCTCCTTCGAGCGGCGGTTCGCGGAGACCGAAATCCGCAGGTCGAAGTCGTGTTCCTCGAGCAGCTTGCTCATGATCTGCGCCATGTCGACCTGGCGCAGCCACTCGCCGAACTCGCGCGACATCCGGTCGAGAAGCTCGCTGCGCAAGTCGGTGCCCTGGCGGTTGAGATACTCGAGCCAGTCGGGCGGCACCGACTCCGAAAACGCGCGCCGGACCGCCTCCTCGGTGGTGAAGAACGTCGAAATGCCGAGGTTGGCGGCGCGGCGCACCGCCTCCTGGAAGAACCCCTCGAGCGGGCCGGCTCGGCGCCGCAGCTCGAGGTCGTCGTCGGGGTCGTGCGCCACGGTCTGGATGGTACATGACGCACGTTGTCATAGCGACGGTCGGCGTGGTAATGGACCCCAGTGGTCAGCGTCCGCTCGGTGATGAAGAAGAAGGTCGTCCGCATCTCTGCGGACGACACGCTCTGGATCGTGAAGGAGATCATGGATCTCGCCCATGTCCGGCACCTGCCGGTCGTGAACCGGGGCGAGCTCGTGGGCGTGGTCTCGCAGCGGGATCTGTTGCGCGCCTCGCTCTCCAACGTGATGGGAATCTCCGGGGAAGAGCAGAAGATCTTCCTCGAGGGCGTGAAGATCGCCGAGGTGATGTCCGCGCCGCCCCGCACCATCGCCCCGACCGATTCGGTGCAGGAAGCCGCGCGCGCGATGGCCGAGTACAAGATCGGCTGCCTGCCGGTGGTCGACGGCAAGGAGATCGTCGGCATCGTCACCGAGACCGACCTCCTACACTATTTCGCGTCGCTGCCAGCGCGCTAGAGAAGGACGTGAACCAGAGATCCATACGCATCTGGGCCGGGACGCTCGGCATCGGCGCCTTCGTCCTGCTTCGGGCGATCGACTTCGCGACCGAGACCGACCCCGTGACGCTGGCGGACTTTCTGGGGGACTCGCTCGAGACGGGCCTGATCGTGGCGTCCGCGGCGGGCATCGCGCTGCTCACGGGCAGCCTGACCAATGAACGCGTGGAGCGAGACGCACT
>DATFUE010000397.1:0-2506 GCA_035261165.1 Myxococcota bacterium | reverse complement strand
CATCACCGGCCGGCTCGCGCTCGAGCGCGAGCTCGCGCGCCGCAACGAGCAGCTGCGCGCGCAGAACGAGCGGATCGCCGATGCGGATCGCATGAAGTCCGAATTCCTGGCGAACGTGAGCCACGAGCTCACCACCCCGCTCACGAGCATCAAGGGCTTCGCCAAATTGTTGCGCGGCGACGTCGCGGCCGAGCTCTCCGGCGAAGCGCGTCTGGGCGCGGCGCAGCGCGCCGAGTTTCTCGCGCTCGTGGAGCGCGAAGCCGCGCGCATGACCGAGCTGATCCACGGCCTGCTCGAGCTCTCGAACCTCGAAGCCGGCGGGGTGGCGCTCGCGCGCAAGCGCGTCGCGCTCGGCGCCGTGGTCGAGGAGTGTGTGCAGATCTTGAAGCCGCGCCTGGACGACGCCGGGCTCGCGCTCGAGTGCGCTCTCGATCCCGAGCTGCCGCGCGCCTGGCTCGATCCGGATCGCATCAAACAGGTCGTGCTCAACCTGCTGGAGAACGCCGCGAAGTTCAGCGTGCGCGGCTCGCGCATCGAGGTGCGCACGCAGGCCGCCGGGGGTTGGGTGCTGCTGTGCGTCTCCAACCCGTGCAGCGAGCTCGAGCAGCGGGACCTGGAGCGCATCTTCGCGCGCTTCGTGCAGCGCGACGGTTCATATTCGCGCAAGTACGGGGGCGTAGGACTCGGCCTCAACGTGGTGCGCGCGATCGTCGAGCTGCACGGCGGCCGCGCCTGGGCGGAGCTTCGCGAGGCGGGACGCGTGGAGTTCATCGCGCGCTTGCCGGTGGGCGAGTAGGCAAGTCGCTCCTGGTCGACACCACTCATCCCTGGCGGAGTTCGGCCGATAAGGGCCCGCGAGGGGACGGAAGGGAGTCGATGGCAAGTTCCATGCAACCCAACGGTGAGTTCACGCCTGAGGAGCACCACCGCCGCGGGCTGGCGCTGCTCGAGGCCGGGCACGGTCACGAGGGATTCGAGCACCTGAGCCGCGCCTATCTCATAGACCCCCAGAACGCGCGCTTCCGCTCGTCGTACGCGCTCGCGTTGGCGCTGGTTCGAGGCCAGTTCCTGGGCGCCGTCGAGCTCGCGCGCGCCGCGGTGCGGCAGGAGTTCTACAACCCCGATCTCTATCTGAATCTCGCCCGCATCTATCTCGCGTTCGACTTCAAGGCCGATGCGATCCGCTTCCTGCGGCGCGCGCTGATGGTCGATCCCGAGAACGAGTCGGTGCACCGGAGGCTCGCGGATCTCGGCATTCGCCGCAGACCGCCCGTGCGCTTCCTGCCCCGCAACCATGCGGTGAATCGCTTCCTCGGCCGCATGCAAGCGCGCGTGCTCGGACGCGCGGCGTGGGTCGCGACTCGCATGCAAGGCGCTTGACAGGTACCTGCACACGGATAACTTCGGCCGCCACTCGATCGTGGAGGCCGTAGTTTTCCGTGGGCAGTGTCATCAAGAAACGCCGCAAGAAGATGCGCAAGCACAAGTACAAGAAGCTGCGCGCGCGCAATCGACACAAGCGGAACAAGCGCTGATCCAGAGCTGAGCACGCGTCGCGAGCGCGCGACGTGACACGCACCGATGTCGCATCGGTGCGTTTTTTTTGTCTCTTCCGTTGACACATTCGCCGCCCAATGCTTACTGTGTGCGCAACCGATGTCGGGAAGCATCCGTGTTTGCGTCAAGTTGAGGAGCTTCGGTCCGATACGAAACGCAACCGAGTTCTCGCTCGGTACGTGTCAGAGTCATTCGAGTGATGCGAACGTGCGGATCTCGGACGGCTCTCACGCGGTGACCCAAAACGCAAACTGGGGGTGAGAGTAATGGCAGCTCGGAAGAAGGCCGCGAGCAAGAAGGCGACGCGGCGCAAGAAGGGTGGCCGCAAGAAGGGCACCCGCCGACGGAAGAAGGCGACGCGGCGCAAGAAGTCCATGTGACTTCGTCGCCAGCCTGATTCGATAGGAGGCCCCCGTCGCCTTGAAGAGCGACGGGGGCTTCTTCTTTTCCGGCGTGCTACTCTCCGCGACCGCTACAGGAGGACCCAGAGATGGCGCGAATCACGATCGAAGACTGCACCGAGCGGGTCGGCAACCGCTTCGCGCTGGTCCTGATGGTCTCCGTGCGCACGAAGCAGCTGATGCGCGGCGCCAAGGCGCTGGTGAAGTCCACGGAGAACAAATCCGTGGTCAACGCGCTGCGCGAAGTCGCCGCCGGCTACATCGCCGCCGACATCGAGAGCGTCGAGCACTAGGCCGACGCCCCGCGCGCAGCTCGCTGCTCAGCTGATGCTGACGGGCAGGGTGAAGCTGAAGCGCGAGCCGGAGCCGATCTCGCTCTGGACGGAGAGCGCGCCGCCCAGCTTCTCGATAAGCGCGCGCGCCAACGTGAGTCCGAGCCCGGCGCCGCGATGGCGGCTGTCGGCGGACGAATCGACGCGGAAGAACTCGTCGAAGATCTGCTCCTGGTCGTCCGGCGCGATCCCGATGCCGCTGTCGGTGACGCTGAC
>DATFUE010000396.1:0-3244 GCA_035261165.1 Myxococcota bacterium | reverse complement strand
GGGGCGGCCCTCGCCGCATTTTGCTGACTGACTTCGCTCGCCTGCCGAATCGGGTGGCCATCCTGGCCGACCCCAGCTCTCGCGCATCGCGCGGCTGCGCCCGACATCGGCCCGCGTGCCGATGTCACGCGGGAGCAAGTGCGGCTCGGGGCGGCCCTCGCCGCATTTGCTGACTGACTTCGCGGACTTCGCGCTAGAATCGCGCGCATGCCGAAGAGCCCGTTCCTCGAGGGGAACTTCGCTCCCGTCGACCGCGAGCTCGACGCCGACGACCTGACCGTGCTGGGCGAGCTGCCGCGCGAGCTCGACGGCCTCTTCGTCCGCAACGGGCCGAACCCGCAGTTCCCGCCGCTCGGGCGGCATCACTGGTTCGACGGCGACGGCATGCTGCACGCGGTGCGCATCGAGGGCGGACGCGCCAGCTACCGCAACCGCGCGATTCGCACGCGCGCCTTCGAGCTCGAGCGCAAGCGCGGCCGCGCGCTCTGGACGGGGCTGCTCGAGCGGCAGCAGTTCGACAACCCAGAGGGCATCACCAAGAACACCGCCAACACGTCGCTCGTCTGGCACGCGAATCGCCTGCTCGCGCTGCACGAGCAGGGCGAGCCGTACGAGATCGGGATTCCCTCGCTCGAGACACTCGGCGTGTGCACGTTCGGCCGGAGACTCCGCCACGCGCTCGCGCCGCACCCGAAGATCGATCCCGCGACCGGCGAGATGTTCGCCTTCGGCTACAGCCCGGTCGCGAAGCCACATTTGCAGTACACGATCGTCGCGGCGGACGGCGCGCTCGCGCACACGACGGCGCTCGAGCTTCCGGTCGGCGTGATGATGCACGACTTCGCGATCAGCGAGCGCTGGGCGGTGTTCATGAATCACCCGTACACCTTCGACGTCCGCCGCTGGCTGCGCGGTGAGCCGATCGCGCGCTTCCAGCCGGAGCGCGGCTCGCACCTCGGCATTCTCCCGAGGCGCGCGTCGGGCGCGGACGTGCGCTGGTTCCCGATCGCCCCGTGCTTCGTCTACCACGTGGTCAACGCCTGGGACGACGGCGAACAGATCGTGCTCGACGTCTTCCACCGCGCGTCGCTCGACTTCGCGGCCGATGTCGAGCCGGGCATCGCGCCGGCGCAGAGCGCGCGACTGTGGCGCTGGCGCATCGACCCGCGCAGCGGCTCGGTGCGCGAGGAGCAGCTCGACGACCAGAACGCGGAGCTGCCGAGCATTCATCCCGGCCGCGTCGGCCGCCGCGCGCGCTATGCGTTCGCCTCGCGCTTTCGCAACGACGTGCGCCTGCCCCTCGCAGAGGGGCTCTTGAAGTACGACTTCGCGAACGGCTGTGCGTCACAGCTCCACGCGTTCGGCGCGAACCGGAACGGCGGCGAGGGTGTGTTCGTTCCGCGCCCCGGCGCGCGCGACGAGGACGATGGCTGGCTGCTCGCGTTCGTGCACGACGAGTCCGAAGGTCAGAGCGAGCTGATCGTCGCCGACGCGCGCCGCATGGCGGCGCCCCCGCTCGCGCGCGTGTTGCTCCCGCAGCGCGTGCCCTACGGGCTGCACGGCCTGTGGCTGGAGCGCGCGGATCTGGAGCGGGTCGCCTGAGCTTCGAGTCGCGCTCGCTCGTCCTGTCGCGCGACTTGGGTCGAATCCACTACGGGCTCAAGCTCGGCTGAAGCGGACCGTTGCTAGAAGAAGTAACGTTCCTCCCCCCTCTAACGAGGATCGATGAAACCGGCGACCGCATCCCAGGCCCTCTCCGACTTTCTCAGCCGTTTCCGCCCCGCGCTCGTGATTCTCAGCGGCGAAGCGCGCGGCATGGAGTACCGACTCGACCAGCCGCGCACGGCGGTCGGGCGCGGACCCGGAGTGGATCTCGCACTCGATGACGCTTCACTGCGCACGCGCCACGCCCTCGTCGAATTTCGCGGCGGGGGGTTCGTGCTCAGCGCGGCGGACGTCGAGAGCGAGTCGACACCGGGCGCCCGCGAGCTGAAGGATGGAGACCGCTTCCATCTCGGCAAGCTCGAGCTCCAGTTCACGCTGGAAGCTCGCGACTAGCGCAGCATCGCCGCCCGCAGTCGCGCGGCGGCGAACGGCTCGACGAGGCGCCACGGGTGCGCGCTCGAGAACGGGGGTGCGTCCGGCAGTGCCGCGCGCGCCGCCTCGATGCGCACCAGGAGCTGCAGCCGGTAGAGCGCCTGGTACCACGCTAGCCGCTCCGCATCGAGCGGGGCGCTCGCGAGATACCGCAATTGGAAGCTCCGCGACGCGCTGCGCAGCCCGAGCTGCACGAGCCGGCGCAGCCCGCGCGGCACGGCGAGCGGTGCGAGCTCGAGCAGCTCCGCGCTGAACGCGACGTCGAGCTCGGGCTCGGCGAGGCGCGCGTTGGTCCAGTCGATCAGGGTCCAGGTGCCGTCCTCGGCGACGAGCAGGTTGTTCGGGTGGACGTCGCAGTGACACAGCGCGAGGCGCCGTTCGCCGGGCCGCGTGCGTTCGAGCCACTCGTGCGCGCGCGTCAAATCGCGCTTCGCGAGCGCGCGAATCTGCGCGCCGAGATCGGCGAGCAGCGCGCCCGTGGAGAGATCGGCGGGCGCGAGCCCGTGCTTCGCGAGTCTCTCGACGAGCGGCTCCACGGGCAGCGCGTGCAGGCGAACCTGGGCCTCGGCCAACAGCCGCGGCAGCACGCGGATTCGCCCCACGCGCTCGCGAGCGCCCTGCACCTGATCGAGGGTCGTGCCGCCGGCGCGGTCCATGATCACGAAGGAGCGCCCGAGCGCCTCGTCAGCGCCGCCGAATGCGCGCACGCGCGGCGTCGGAAAGCCGAGCTCGTATGCCGCCGTGTGCACCGCGATCTCGATCCGCGTGCGCGGCGAGCTCGGCATCCGCCGCAGGATGAGCTCGCCGGCGAAGCCGCGCGGCGCGGCGGCGAGCGAGAACGCGGAGATCTCGGCCCAGTAGCCGCCGGCCAGTGACTCCGGCCGCCGCGCGTACGCGAGCTCGGCGCAGCCGCTGCGCGAAGCGATGATCGCGAGCAGCGCGCGCTCGAGCGGGGACAAAGCTAGTAGCTGCGGAAGCGCCTGGCCGCTTGGTAGGCGAACCAGATGCTCGCGAGGTGGATCGGGAAGCCCGGCACGAGGATCGCCCAGTAGCCGAACATCGTGGCCAGGAACCACGCGAGCCCCGCGCCGAGCCGGCCGGCGTATGCGTGACCGAGGCCGGGAACGAACACGGAGAGCACGGCGGC
>DATFUE010000395.1:0-7075 GCA_035261165.1 Myxococcota bacterium | reverse complement strand
CCCGAAGCCGATGTGGAAGTCGAGGCCGAGCGGCAGCGCGAGCTCGTCGCGGAAATGGGCGCCCAGCGTGCGCCCGTCGATCCGCCGCAGAACCTCGCCCACCAGGAAGCCGTAGCTCAGCGCGTGATAGCCGTGCGCCGTACCCGGCTCCCACCACGGTGACTCGGCCGCGAGTGACTCGGTCATGAGCTTCCAGTCACCGAAGGCGCCGGCGGGCAGCGGCTTGCGAATCGCCGCCAGGCCGGCCTTGTGACACAGGAGCCAGCGCACCGGGATGCTCCCCTTGCCGGCTTGCGCGAACTCGGGCCAGTAGCGCGCGACGGGCGCGTCGAGGTCGAGCTTCCCCGCCTGGGCCAGGCGATTTGCGCAGATCGCGGTCATGCCTTTGGTGGTGGAGTACACGTTCGCGAGCGTGTCTCGCAGCCAGGGCTTCGTGCGCGCGCCATCGCGATGCCCGCCCCACAAGTCGAGCACCAGCTCGCCGCCGACCGTGACCGCGACCGACGCGCCGACTTCGCCGCTCGCGAAGCTCTGCTCGAAGACCTCGCGCACGCGCGCGAACCGCTTCGCGCACTCGCCGCCTACTCTCGCCGGTGACGCCGCTCCCGCCATCGTTCCCCTCCGCGCCCGCCGCCGGGCGGCGGCATTCTACACGCGGGCCGCAGCGGCTTTCCGGCACGTGCAGGGCCCGGGCCGCCGGGGCCCGCGCGCGGCCCGCGCGCCGCGCTTCCCGAGCGGGCATCCAGCTTGCTATGTAGGCGGCAGCGGTGGAAACGATCGAGACCCGCGAGTTCATGGACGAGGTCGTCCCGGTGAAGCCGGGCGGGACCCTCTACGTGAAGAGCTCGCGCGGCTCGCTCGACGTGCGTTCGCACGACGGGGACGAAGTGCGCGTCGAGGCCGAGGCGCGCGGGCGCCGGTCCGAGCGCGTGATCTTCGCGCTCGACACCGCGGCGGACGACGTGCGCTTCGAAGTGCGCACCGAAGGCTGGTTCCTCGGCATGTTCGGTGGGTTGGACGTGCGCGCGCGCCTCTGGGTGCCGCGCCGCTACTCACTCGCGCTGAAGACCAGCGGCGGCGACGCGCACGTCGACGCGATCACGGGCGACGTGGACCTGCGCTCGAGCGGCGGCGACGTCGCGCTCTCGCGGATCGTCGGTCGCGTCGTCGTCGAGACGTCGGGTGGCAGAGTCGAGATGGAGCACGTCGAGGGCGACGTTCGCCTGCGCAGCTCCGGGGGCAACACCGAATTGCGTGACGTCTACGGCGACGTCGACCTGCGCTCCTCCGGCGGCGATCTGTCGATCGACGGCGTCGACGGCGCGGTGAGCGCGCGAACGTCCGGCGGATCGACGTCGATCGTGTTCCTCGGCGATCCCGGGGGGGAGATTCGCGGCTCGGGCGGCTCGATCGAAATCCTGGTGCGCGACGAGGCGAACTTCAGCCTCGACGCGAAGTCACAGGGCGGGAAGATCGAGGTCGACCTCGATCTCGACTCCGAGCGCGCCAGCAGCCCGCACCACGTCTCCGGCCGCCGCGGTCAGAAGAAGGGCCCCCGCCTCAAGCTGCGCTCGTCGGGCGGCGGAATCCACCTCGGACTGATCTAGCGAGAGTCATTCGCCCGCCAAGACTTGCGGATGTGCTTCCCAGCGCGTGTCTGCGCGAAGCCTGCAGCCTCGATGTCGAGGGCGAAGACGTGGAACTCGGGCTCCTCGGGCTTCCAGCCGATCTTTGCCGACAGCGCGTCGCAATAACGGCGGCGCGCGTCCAGATCGCAGAGCGCGAGCGCCCGGCCGTAGAGCTTGAAGTCGCCCTCGGTTCCGTCCTTCTTCGACACCAGCGTGTGTACGGTGCAGCGCGGGTCGCGCAGCAGGTCGAGCGCCTTCGGCGAGCGCCACATCATCCCGAGATGGAGCGCGCCCTCGAAGAAGAGCGCCTCGATCGGCGAGATGCGCGGGAAGCCGTTCTTGCGCAGCGTGGCCAGCATGACGAGTCCGCTCGAGTCGATGCGCTCGAAGCCCAGCTCGGCCAGCGCCGGGTCGGCGCGCGCGAACTCGTCCCAGGTCATGCAAGCGAAGCGCGCAACGAGGCGCAGCCGAGTGACGTCTCAGGCATGCCAGCGCTGGTACACCGGCGAGGTTTCGGGGGTGCGCGGGTTGTTCCAGGTCGTGTGCAGCGCGGAGGCCAGCCGGAGCTCGAAGAGCGCTTCGTCGGACTTCACGTGGTGCACGAAGCTCGCCTCGGCGCGCTTGCGGAACTCGGGGTCGCGCACTTCGAAAGCCGGGCCCGTGCAGTAGAAGCTCTCGTCGTCCTTCGCGCTCGGGAACGCGTGCAGCGCGTAGCGGCCGTCGCGCGCCAGGTCCTCGCGCTTGGGCGAGTGACCGATCACGAACACGTACAGCCCGCCTTCGTGAAGCGCCGGACACACAGGATGCAGGCGCGGCCCGCCGTCCCTGCGGGTCGTCGCCAGGAACGCGATCGCGGGGGCGCCCGGCCCGAAGCCATATAGCAGCCGTCGCCCCGCTTCGGCGAGCGCCGCCGACTTCTCCGCGAAGTGACTCCAGGTCAGCGCCTGGGCCGGCACGTCAGCTCCACGTAGTGACCGTTGGGGTCGGCGAAGTAGAGTGAATGGCGGCCCTCGCCGTGGTCCTGTTCCTCGAGGATCGGGAAGCCGTTCCCTTCGAGCTTCACGCGCCACGCCTCCAGATCCGCGCGCGTCGCGACCGCGAGCGCGACGTGCTGCACGGTGTCGAGATAGCCCTGCGACGGCGGCCGCTGCGTGCCTTCCACTTCGAAGAAGTCGAGCAGCGCGCCGCTCGGCAGGCGGAAACCGGTGAGCCGCCACACCCGACCCTCCCACTCTTCGCTCATCCCGTCCGCGCGCTCGACGACGGGCAGTCCCAGGAACTCGCCGTAGAACCGCTCCGTCGCCTTCGTGTCGAAGCAGCGCAGGGCGACGTGGTCGATGCCGAGCAGGGTCGATCGCATCCCAACCTCCTTTGGACACGATCGTACCGCGGAGATCCTGACAGCTTCTGTCAGCTAATCCGGGTAAAATGCGCGCTTGCGCGCGCACCGACTCATCTCGCTCCTGCTGCTGCTCCAGAACCGCGGTCACGGGACGGCGGCCGAGCTCGCGGATGAGCTCGGCGTCTCGCTGCGCACCGTGTACCGCGACCTGGAGGCGCTCGGTGCCGCGGGGATTCCGATCGCGACCGAGCGCGGGCCCGGGGGCGGCTGTCGCCTGTTGCACGGCTACCGCACGCAGCTCACGGGGCTCGACTCGGGCGAGGCCGAGGCGCTGTTTCTCGCTGGCCTGCCCGGACCCGCGACCGAGCTCGGCCTGGGCAGCCTCCTGGCGCGCGCGCAGCGCAAGGTGTTGGCCGCGCTGCCCGCGCGGCTGCGCGCCGCTGCGTCGCTCGCGGATCAGCGCTTCCACTTCGACGCGCACGGCTGGTTCCAGCCCGTGGCGGAGCACCCGGCGCTCGAGACACTCGCGGCCGCGGTGTGGAGCGATCGCCGCGTCCGCTTCGACTACGAGCGCGGCGACGGCACGCGAGTCACTCGCGAGGCCGACGCGCTCGCGCTCGGCTTGAAGGCGGGGCTCTGGTATCTCGTCGGCCGGATCGACGGCGACCCGCGCGTGTATCGCGTCTCGCGCATCTCGAAGGTCGCGACCCGCGACGTGGAGTTCGCGCGCGACGCGAGCTTCGACCTCCGCGCGTTCTGGGCGGAATGGGTCACGCGTTTCGAGACCGGCCTCGCGGCGATCGAAGTGACCGTGCGCGTCGCCCGGTTCGCGGTCGGCTGGATCGAAAAGCTCGGCGATCCCGTCCGGCGCGCGCCCAGCGTCCCGCCGCCGGCGCTGGACGCCGACGGCTGGCAGCGCCGGGTGCTCGTCTTCGAGAAGCTCGAGTACGCCGAGCGCGCGCTCCTCGGCCTGGGCGCCGCCGTCGAGGTCGTCGCCCCCGACGAGCTGCGCGCGCGCATCGCGGCCCGTGCCGGCGAAGTGACGGCGCTCTACGCGACGGGCGCGGCAGCCCGGTGAACGGCTAGGATCGCGCCATGTCCGACCGACTTTGGTGGAAGCACGGCGTCGTCTATCAGATCTATCCGCGCTCGTTCATGGATTCGAACGGCGACGGCGTGGGCGACCTCGCGGGAATTCGCGCGCGGCTCGACTACCTGGAGTGGCTGGGGATCGACGCGATCTGGCTCTCCCCGATCTTCCCGTCGCCGATGCGGGACTTCGGGTACGACGTGTCGGACTATTGCGACGTCGATCCGGTGTTCGGCGATCTCGCGGCGTTCGACGCGCTCGTCGCCGAGGCGCACGCGCGCGGGATCCGCATGATGCTCGACTGGGTTCCCAATCACACCTCCGACCTCCACCCTTGGTTTCGCGAGTCACGCGCCAGCCGCGCGAGCGCGAAACGCGACTGGTACGTGTGGCGCGACCCCGCGCCCAACGGCGGCCCGCCGAACAACTGGGCGGCGATGTTCGGCGGCCCGGCGTGGGAGCTCGACGGCGCGACGGGTCAGTACTACCTGCGCTCGTTCTTGAAGGAGCAGCCCGACCTGAACTGGCGCAATCCCGAAGTCGAGCGCGCGATGCACGGCGTGCTGCGCTTCTGGCTCGATCGCGGCGTCGACGGCTTCCGGATCGACGTGATTCACCGCATCGCCAAGGATCCCGAGCTGCGCGACAACCCGCCCAGCGAGCGGCCCGGGCCGGGCTGGGGCGGGCAGCGCCACGTCAACGACGAGAATCACCCCGACATCCACGGGTTCCTGAAGCGCATCCGCGGCGTGCTCGACGCCTACGAGGAGCGCGCGGCGGTGGGTGAGGTCGGGCTCCTGCCCGATCAAGTGGCGACTTACTACGGCACCGGCGACGAGCTGCACCTCGCGTTCAACTTCGCGCTGCTGCTCATCGGCTGGGACCCGCGCGTGTTCGGGCGCGAGCTCGCCCACTTCGACCGCGCCGTGCCGCCCGAGGGCTGGCCCGATCTCGTGCTGTCGAATCACGACATTCCGCGCCATGCGACGCGCTACGACGATCCGACGCTAGGCGAGGCGCGCGCCCGCGCGCTCGCGCTGCTCATGCTCACCGCGCGCGGCACGCCGTTCCTCTACTATGGCGAGGAGCTGGGCATGCGCAACGGCGTGATTCCGCCCGAGCGACGCCAGGACCCGCTCGCCTGGACCCTACACGAAAAAGCGTCGCGCGACGGCGAGCGCACGCCGATGCAGTGGAGCGCGCAGCCGGGCGCCGGCTTCAGCGAAAAGGAGCCGTGGCTGCCGCTCGCGGCGGGCTGGACCACGCGAAACGTCGCTGCGCAGCGCACGGACCGCGGCTCGATTCTCTGGCTGTATCGCGACTTGCTCGCGCTGCGGCGGCGCACGCCCGCGCTCGAACGCGGTGCCTGGCACGAGCTGCCCGCGACGGATGGGGTGCTCGCGTGGGAGCGACCGTTCGGCAGCTCGCGCGCGTTGGTCGCGCTGAACTTCGCCGGAATGGACCGCGCGCCGGAGTTTCCGTCCGCCGTGGTTCGGGACGGTCTGCGCACGCGCGCCGGGGTGGAGCTTCCGGAGAACGCGGCCGAGCTCGTGCTGGGTCCGTGCGAAGCGGCGGTCCTGGTCGTCGATGCCTGAGTCACTCCCGCTCGCGCCCCGCGCGCCGGAGGGCCGCGGCGCCTTCGGCGGGTTCATCGGGCCGCGGACGCTGGCGCAGGCGGTGCGGAACACGGCGCCCTGGCTGTGGACCGGCGATCTGCCCGCGTCGGGGTCCACGGAGTATGTCGCGATCCTGCGCGCGGCGGAGCGGCTCGAGCCGAGCGCGCAGCCGACGGCCCGGGAGCGCACCGAGTATTTCGCGCTGTGTCTCGCGGCGCACTTCGCCAGCGTCGCGACGTACGTGCCGACCGACGTCGACACCAAGATCCGGCGCGCGCTGTGGCAGGACGCGAAGGGCACGGACGAGCTGCCGGGGATGCGCGCGCTCGCGCTCGGTCTGGCGCGCTGGGATCCCTCGCCCGTCTCGGCGCGCATCGTCCGCGTCGAAGGCGTCGGCGCGGTGTCGGGTCACGATGGCGAGCGGCTCGCGGTGCTGTGCGGAGGGCTCGTCGCCTGCCGCGAGGCGCGGGACGCGGCCGGCTCCGCGGAGCTCGAGGAGGCGATCGACGCCGAGCTTCGGCGCGAGGCGCGGGCCTTCGACGAGACCGCGCGGCGCGAGGGCGCGGAGCTGGACGTGCTGCGCCTGGCCTCGGTGTTGACTCACAACGCGGGCGACGTGCTGCAGGGGCTCGGCGCGAGCCCGGACCCCCGCTTCGCCGACCTCGCCCGCGCGGGCTTCGAGCGCTACGGCGGCGCGTTCGGCCGCGCGGCCGCGCTGTACCGCGACTCACTCGCCGCGGACGGTCATCGCAACTACCCGCTGCGCAAAGCGCGCGCCCTGCGCCGCGACCCCGCACTCCTGCTGCCGATCGCGCCGTTCTTCGACGCCTGGGGCGAGACGGTCGCGCGCTTCGCGGGCTTCTGCGACGCCGAGCGCGCGGAGGTGGTGAGCGCGCTGGTCGAGGGCTGCCGCAAGATCCCCGCCAGGTCGCGTACCATCGCGCGCTCGCCGGCCTGGAGCGCGCACTCTCGCGCGGTCTCGAGGCGGCCGAGCTCCGCCAACACTATTCGGCGTCGGTGCGCCGCGAGCTCCGAGGCGCAGACCTCCGCCGGCGCGTGAGCGTCAAGCGCGAGTCATTCGAAGCCAGCGTCGCGAAAAGAGTCAGAGCGTTGTCTGTTTGACTACGCTCGCCTGCGGCTCGCTGCGCGCGGCTACCCGATGATCGCGTGGGCACCCTACCCACGCTCCGCCGCTTGCGGGCCTCGCTCGGGACGGCCCTCGCTCGGCCGTCGCGTTGTTCATAAGCGGGGTCGAGAGGACTCGGAGTGACCAAGCTCAGTCACTCATTCACTCACCCGACGCGCCGGAGCCCGGCGGGGGCCGGAGCCGGCTGAGGGGGGTCCCGTACTCGGGCGGACCCCCGAAGCCGCGACGGACGCCGACCGGGCGGCGCCACGA
>DATFUE010000394.1:0-2749 GCA_035261165.1 Myxococcota bacterium | reverse complement strand
CGCGGAGCTGCGCCGCGAGCTGCCCGGCAGCACGCTGCGCATCATGCAATCCAGCGGCGGACTCACCAGCGCCGACCACTTCCGCGGTCCGCACGCGATCCTCTCCGGACCGGCGGGCGGCGTCGTGGCGTGCGCGCACGTCGCGGCGGAGCTAGGCGCCGAGCGGGCGATCGGCTTCGACATGGGCGGGACCTCCACCGACGTGTGTCGGGTCGACGCGGGACCGGACGGCGCGTTCGAGTTCGAGCGCGTCTACGAGACCGAGACCGCCGGGGTGCGCATCTTCGCGCCGATGCTCGCGGTGCACACGGTGGCCGCGGGCGGGGGGTCCCTGTGCCGCTTCGACGGCTACCGCTTCCGCGTCGGCCCGGAGAGCGCGGGCGCGCGGCCCGGACCGCTCTGCTACGGCGACCCAGCGGCGCGCGAGCTCACGGTGACCGACGTGAACCTCGCGCTGGGCCGGCTGGTCGGCGACCGCTTCCCGTTCCCGCTGCAGCTCGAGCGAGTGCTCGGCGAGCTACACCGAACGGCGTCGCGCCTGCGCGACGCGGGCGTGGCGCGCAGCCCCGAGCAGATCGCCAGCGGGTTTCTCGAGATCGCGAACGCGAACATGGCGGAGGCGATCCGCCAGGTGTCGGTCGCGCGCGGCTACGACGTGCGCGAGTACGCGCTGGTCGTGTTCGGCGGCGCGGGCGGCCAGCACGCCTGCGCGCTCGCGCGCCGGCTGGGCATCCGCCGCGTGCTGGCCCATCCGCTCGCCGGCGTGCTGTCGGCGTACGGCATGGGTCTCGCCGACGTCGCGTGGCACGGCGAGGCGGACGCGGGCCGGGCGCCGCTCGCGCCAGGGCTCGAGCGCTCGCTCGAGAAGGCCTTGGCCGAGCTCGAGGCTCGCGGCCGCGCCGCGCTCGCTGCCGACGGCTTCGAGCCCGAGCGCATCGAGAGCGTGCGCCGGCTCGACCTTCGCTACGTCGGCACCGAGACGGCCCTCACCCTCGCGCTCGACGGCGGCAGCGACCTGCGCGCGCGCTTCGACGAGGCTCACGCGCGCGCCTTCGGCTACGCGCGCGCGGAGCATCCCGTCGAGGCGACGGTCGCGCGCGTCGAGGTCCTGGGCCGACACCGAGATGTGTCGCACGCGCGCGCCGGCGCGGCCCGAGGCGCCGCGGCGCCGCGCCCACGGCGCCACACCCGGGTGTTCTGCGACGGCGCGTTCCACGACGGTGTTCCCGTCTACGAGCGCGAGGCGCTCGCTCCGGGCGCCAGCCTCGTGGGCCCCGCGCTCGTGCTCGAAGCGACCAGCACACTCGTCGTCGACCCGGGCTTCGAGCTCGAGATCGGCGCGGAAGGGCGCATCGCCCTGACCGACCGTGCGGGGCTCGCCGCGCGCGCCCCCGGGCCGCGCGAGGTCGACCCCGTGCAGCTCGAGATCATGAACAATCTGTTCATGTCGATCGCCGAGCAGATGGGCACCGTGCTGCGCCGCACCGCGATCTCCACCAACATCCGCGAGCGGCTCGACTTCTCGTGCGCCGTGTTCGACGGCGACGCGGGTCTGGTCGCGAACGCGCCGCACATCCCCGTTCACCTGGGCGCGATGGGTGAGTCGGTGCGCGCGGTGATCGCGGCGCACCCGCAGCCAGCGCCCGGCGACGTGTTCGTCACCAACGACCCGGCCGGCGGCGGCTCGCACCTGCCCGACATCACCGTGGTGACTCCGGTGCACGACGCCGGCGGGGTGCTGCGCTTCTTCAGCGCCAGCCGCGGCCACCACGCGGACGTCGGGGGCATCAGCCCGGGCTCGATGCCGCCGTTCTCGCACACGCTCGAGGAAGAGGGCGTGGTGCTGCGCGCGCTGCGCGTCGTGCGCGGCGGGCGGCTCGACGAGTCACTCGTGCTCGGCGCGCTCGCCGCGGCGCGCTTCCCGGCGCGGAACCCGCGCGAGAACCTCGCCGACCTGGAAGCCGCCATCGCCGCGAACCGCGCCGGCGCGCGGCTGCTGCTCGAGATGGTGGAGCACCACGGCCAGGAGACGGTGCTCGCCTACATGAGTCACGTGCAGGACAACGCGGCGGCGTTGGTCGCGGACGAGATCGAGAAGCTCCCGGACGGCGAGCACGCCTTCGAGGACGCGCTCGACGACGGCACGCCGATCCGCGTCCGCCTGCGCGTGCGCGGCCGCCGCATGGAGATCGACTTCGCCGGGACCGGCGCGCAGGTCGAGGGAAACCTCAACGCGCCGCGCGCGGTCACGGTGGCGGCGGTGATCTACGTGCTGCGCGCGCTGGTCGGCGAGGACATCCCGCTGAACGCCGGTTGCCTGCGCCCCGTGGACCTGCGCATCCCCAGGAAGTCGGTGCTCGACCCCGACCCCGAGCGCGCGGTCTGCGGCGGCAACGTCGAGACGAGCCAGCGCGTGGTCGACGTGCTGCTCGGCGCGCTCGGCCGGCTCGCGGCCTGTCAGGGCACGATGAACAACCTCACCTTCGGCAACGAGCGCTTCGGTTACTACGAGACGATCGGGGGCGGCGCGGGCGCGGGCCCGGGCTTCGCGGGCGCGTCGGGCGTGCACACGCACATGACCAACACGCGCATCACCGACCCCGAAGTCCTGGAGAGCCGCTTCCCGGTGCGCGTGCTCGAGTTCTCCCTGCGCAGTGACTCGGGCGGCGCCGGCGCGTGGCGCGGCGGCGACGGGCTGGTGCGCGAGCTCGAGTTTCTCGAGCCGATGCGCGTGTCGATCCTCTCCGAG
>DATFUE010000393.1:0-12471 GCA_035261165.1 Myxococcota bacterium | reverse complement strand
GCAAGCGCCGCGGCGCGCGCAGCGAGGCGCAGCCGAGCGTAGTCAGTTGGACACGGCGCCGCGCTTCCCCGCGATGCGGGGCGCGAGTGCGCGGTAGAGCAGGAGGAGCGCGAAGCACGCGACGACGAAGGCGAGCGCGCGCCACAGCAGCGCGTCGAGCAGCGACGTCCCGCCACCCGACTGAACCTCCGCGACCAGCGCGCGGAGCTCCGCCGCCGACTCCTGCAGCCGCAGCGCCGTGCGCTCGTAGTCTGTGATGTCGAAGGGTCGCGACCGCGGGGCGCCCGCGGGCGGCTCGCCGTCGGGGCTGCGCACGGTCGCGATGAGATCGCCCCAGGACTTCCCCGCCTGGTCCGCTTGCGCCGCGAAGCGCTCGAGTGACTCGGCCAGCGGGCGGGCGTTCGCGACGGCGCCGTCGGCGCTGGCGATCGTCAGCCGCAGCTGGTCGAGCGTCTGGCGCAGCTCCGCCTGACTCTGCGAGGAATCCGCGAGCAGCGCCTCCAGCTCGCGGCGCGTCGCCTGTGGGAGCCCCGCGGCCGTCGCCGAGAGCTCGGCGGAAGCGTCGGCCACCTTCTGGAAGGCGGCGAGCCCCGCGACCACCGTCTCGCGATCCTCGAGGTCGTAGAGGAACAGCTCGAGCTGCCAGCGCGTCTGCTGAGGTAGGGCAGCGGCAATGCCGCCGAGCTGGCGCGCGGTGGTGTTGAACTCGTGGATCGCCGCGGCCCCGCTCTCGACGCCCTGGAGGGCGCGGAAGGGAGCCAGCGGCGCGGCCAGAAACCAGTCGAAGGCCCCCGCCGTCTCGGCTTTGGTGTACCCGGTTTGAATGGCCCCGAGCATGAACACACCGCGGATCGGGTTGTCACTCGCGAGCTGCTCTACTTGGGCATTGAGCCGCCCAGCCTGCGTCGCGGGGAGGATGCGCGCTATGGTCGCCTCGATGTCGCTTTCGAGGCCTTGCGCCGCGTCTTGCGCGACCTCCTGCTGCTTCCCGAAGAGCGTCCGACCCTCCCCCTCCACGAGATAGCGACGCTGCGCGGTCGCGAGCGTGAAGAGCGCGAGCAGCCCCTCGGTGGCCTTCGGCTGCGAGGCCGCACGCTGCGCCAGGGGGATCACGTCGATCTTCCACAGCAGCGTATTGCGCCGGACCTCCCGGTCGCGCGTCCCGATCGCGATCGCATCCGCAGCCGTCGAGACAGCGGCGCTGAAGCGGTTGGCCGCCGCCAGCACCTCGACGTGGACCTCCTCCTCGGTGACCGCTTGACTCGCGGCGGGCGCCCCGAGGCTGCGCGCGGTGGAGAGCATCGTCTGGCAACCGAGGCTGATCCCGGCGCAGAGCATGAGCGCGCCGGCGGCGCAGATCGACTTCATCGGGCCTACAATCGCAGAACCGAACCCGTGGAGGAAGCCATGAACGTGCGCGTGCAGCCCGAGGAGTACGTCTCGACCCGATCGATGTCGTGGGCCGTGCTCTCGCCGGGAATTTGGATGAAGGTGCTCCGGCTCTCGCCCGAGAGCGGAACCTGGACGGTGCTGCTGCGCGCCGAGGCCGGCGCGTCGTTCGCGCGGCATCGCCACCTCGCCGCGGGCGAGTATTTCATGCTCTCAGGCAAGATGGAGGTGCGCGGCGGCGCGCAGGCCGGCGGCACCACGGCGGTCGCCGGTGACTACGGCTGGGAGCCGGTCAGCGTGATTCACGACCACACCTTCTTCCCTGAAGAGACCGAGTTCCTGTTCACCAACCACGGCGCGGTCCAGTTCGTGGACGAGCAGGGAAACACGACCGCCGTCCTCGACTGGGAAGCCATCCAGTCACTCGCGCAGATCGCGAGCGCGCGCGCGGCTTGAACGCTGGCGCTCGGTCTGGCGCCGGCCGCGGACACGCCGACGCGCCCGCCTCGAGCTCTCGAAGGTCCGGCAACGCGGCGCCTGGGTGCTCGAGCGCGACGCGGCGCCCTTCGCGGAAGGCGACGCCCGCGCAGTGACTCGCTCGTCCGACTCGGGCGTGTTCCGCGACTCCGATCCCCTCGTCCTCGATCTCGACGTCGACGCGCCGACTTCGCTCGGGCTTCGTCAGCGTCGGTTCCGCGCCCGATACGCCCGCAGCGATGAAGGCGTTCCTCGAAGCCCGCCATCCGCGCTCCACCGGACTCACTGGCAGCCCCGAGCAGGTCGACGCCGCCACATGCCATACTCGCCGCAAGGAGCCATGCCGCACGTCGTCGTAGTTCCGCACACCCACTGGGACCGCGAGTGGTACCGAACCCACGAGCAGTTCCGAGCCCGGCTCGTCGTGCTGCTCGACGGCCTGCTCGACCTGCTCGAGCGGGATGCCGACTTCCGCTGCTTCAGCCTGGACGGGCAGACGATCGTGGTCGACGACTATCTCGCGGTGCGCCCGCAGGCGCTGCCGCGCATCGAGAAGCTGGTGCGCGCCGGGCGCCTCGTCATCGGGCCGTGGACGGTGCTGCCGGACGAGTGGTTGGTCTCGGGCGAGGCGCTGATCCGCAATCTGCGGCTCGGGCTCGCGCGCGGCGACTCGCTCGGCGGCGCGCAGCGCCTCGGCTACGTGCCGGACCAGTTCGGCCACGTCGGCCAGCTGCCGCAGATCTTCGCGGGCTTCGGCTTCGACAGCGCAGTGCTTTGGCGCGGCGTCGGCGCGAACGTCGCGGAGAGCGTGTTCGCGTGGGAAGCGCCCGACGGCAGCCGCGTGTTCACCGGCTACCTGCCGAACGGCTACTTCAACGGGCAGCTCCTGCCGCGCGACCCGGGCGCACTGGCGTCGCGACTCGCGCGCGAGATCGAGAGACTCCAGCCGTTCGCGAAGATCCCGACCTTCTTGCTCATGAACGGCAGCGATCACCAGAGCCCCGAGCCGGAGTTGCCGCGCGCGCTCCGCGATGCAGTCATGAAGCTCGAAGGAGTCACCTGCGAGATCGGGAGCCTCCTCTCCTACGTGCAGCGTGCGCGGCTGGAGGCGCGCGCGGACCGGCCGCTGCACCGGGGCGAGCTGCGCTCGGGCCTGCGCTCGCCGCTGCTGCCGGGCTGCGCCTCGGCGCGGATCCCGCAGAAGCAGCGCGACTTCGCGAACGACCGCACGCTGGTGCGCGCGCTCGAACCGCTCTCGACCTGGATCGCGGCGTTGGGCGGCGCCGCCGATCCCGGCACGATCGAGTTCGCCTGGCGCCTCGCGCTGGAGAACCACCCGCATGACTCGATCTGCGGCTGCTCGGTGGACGCCGTGCACGCGCAGATGGAGACGCGCTTCGACCGGGTCCAGGAGATTGCGGCCGAGGCCCTCGAGCGAGTCGGCCGGGAGTGGATCTCGCGAATCGCGCCGGCGCCGGGCGGGAGCGCCGCGGCAGGCGATCCGTTCGCGGTGTGGCACTCCAATCCGGCGGGCTGCGCTCTCGTCGACGCGCTGCTCGAGCTCGACGTACCGGGCGTGCCGCTCGAGAAGAGCCGCGGCCGGATCGCCGCCCACGTGCGTGACTCGGCGGGCCGGCGCATCCCGGCCGACGTCGAGCTCGTCGCCCCGGGAAGCGTGTGGGGCGCGACCTTCCCGCGCGCCCTCGCCGAGTCGATCCTGCCGGGCATCGGGCGCGAGTTTCTCGGCTTTCACGTGAACGAGGTGACGGCCGTCCGAGAGGAAGAGCGCCTGCGCGTGCGCGCCCGGCTCGGAGTCAGCCCGCGCGGCGAGCTGGACGTCGAGGCGACGCGGCTGCGACTCACTCGTCTGCTCGAGGACCCGGCCGTACAGTCCGTCGAGGTCGAGGCGTGGCGCCCGCCGCGCCTGCGGCTGCGCTTCGCCGACGAGCTTCCGGGCCACGGTCTGCGCGTCTACCGGGTATTTCGCGGCCACGCGCGCGCGATCGGCGGCGCGCTCGGAAGCGGGCGCGGCGCGGACGGCGCGGCGTGGATCGAGAACGAGCACTGGCAGGTCGCCGCGGCGCCCGACGGGCGCGTGCGGCTGGTGCACCGAGCCAGCGGCGCCGCGATCGAGGATGCGCTGCGCGTGGTGTCGGAGGGCGACCGCGGCGACGAGTACAACTTCGATCCCGTGCCCGGCGCGCCAATCATCGAACGCCCCGCGAGCGCGCGGGTTCGGCTCGAGCGAGCCGGCGACGCGGCCGCGACGCTCGCGATCGAGTCGTTCTATCGCGTGCCCGAGTCACTCGCGCCCGATCGAGGGGAGCGAGCCAAGAGGATGGTCACCCTGCCCGTTTCGCTGCGGCTGCGGCTCGCCCCCGGGCTCGACCGGATCGACGTCGAGGTGTCGCTCGACAACACCGCGCGCGATCAGCGGCTGCGCCTCCACGTGCGCGCGCCCTTCACCGCGCGGCGCTTCGCCGTCGAGTCGGCCTTCGAGGTGGTCGAGCGTCCGATCGCCCCGCCCGCCGACGCCTTCGGCTCCGGGCGCGCCGCGGAGCTTCCCATCGGCGCCTGCCCACAGCGCGGCTTCGCCCGCATCGACGACGGCGCGCGCGCGCTGACCGTCGCGAACCGCGGCAATCCGGAGGTGGAGGCGGTTCCAGAGCCGGACGGCCGCACGTCGCTCGCAGTCACCCTGTTGCGCGCCGTCGGGTTCCTGTCGCGCGGCGATCTTCGCCTGCGCCGCGGTCACGCCGGTCCGCCCTTCGAGACCCCCGGTGCCCAGGTGCCGGGCCGGCACCGCGCGGAGCTGTCGCTGCGCCTCCACGGCGCCGACGACGTCGACGCCGTGGCGCACGTACACCGCTTCGTGTACCCGCCGCTGGCCTTCGCCGGCGCCGGTCCCGCCGACGCGCCGCTTCGCGATGGCGCGCGGCTCGTCGAGCTCGACGACCCCGGGGTGGTGGTCACCGCCATCGAGCCGCGCGCGGACGGGAGCGCGATCGTCCGGATCTACGAGACCACGGGACTCGCTCGCTCCGTCTCACTCCGCTGGAACGCCCCGGGAGACTGGACCTGGGAGGCCGTCGACCTCGCGGAGCGGCTCGATCCCGCCGCGCCGATCGAAGTCAGCGGTGCGCGCGCCCGCATCGAGCTGCGCGCCTGGGAGATCCGCAACCTGCGCGCGCGATCGCCCGAGCTCAGCGCGAAGCTCCGCCCGACTCCACCCTGATCCTCGAGGTCGAGCTGCTCTCGATCGCCGCGGCGCCGACAGCCCGCTGAGTCGGTCGGGGTTGATCGTGAGCGTCATCCTGCATATCAGGCCGCGCATCCCCGCCGCGTCAGACCATCGACATGCCGCCGCTCACGGAGAGCGTCTGGCCGGTGATGAAAGCGGCGTCGTCGGAAGCCAGGAACGCGACCGCGCCCGCCAGATCCGCGGGCTCGCCGATGCGTCCGAAGGGCACCGCCCTCGCGAGCGCCTGCACCAGGTTCGGGTTGTCGGCGCCGACCTGCGCGAGCAGCGGCGTGTTGGTCGGGCCGGGGCAGACCACGTTCACGTGGATTCCGTGGCGCGCGACCTCGCGCGCGAGCGCCTTCGAGAAACCGATCACACCCGCCTTCGCGGCGGAGTAGACGACCTCACCGCTCGAGCCCATGCGGCCGGCGTCCGAGCTGATGCTCACGATCCAGCCGGCGCGGCGTTCGATCATGCCGTCGAGCACGGCGCGAGTCACTGCGATCGGCCCGCGCAGGTTGATCGCCAGCACCTTGTCCCAGGTCTCCTCGCTCGCCTTCACGAACGGCTCGACCTTGTCCCAGCCGGCGTTGTTCACCAGAACCTCGATGCGGCCGAAGTGCGCGATCACCTCGCCGACGCCGGCGCGCACCGAGGTCGAGTCGGCGACGTCGAGCTGCACGCCGTACGCGCCCTGCCCGATCGCGCCGGCCGCCTCCTTCGCGCCATCGCCGTTGATGTCGGCGATCGCGACGCGCGCGCCCTCCGCAGCCAGCCGCTCCGCGATCGCCCGCCCGATGCCGCGCGCGCCGCCTGTCACCAGCGCAATCCGTCCACTCAATCCCCGCATGTGCTTTCCTCTCGCCAGCGGCATGATGCTACACCTCGGGCGGAGGGCGGGCCTCGCCGCAGCTGCGCGTGGATTCCCGCAGATCGGGACTTCGGTCGGTCGCAGCTCGAGGCCCACCTCGGCCGCCGCCCGGGGGTGGTGGAGTCACTGACTCCTTCGGCCCGCGGCGGCAAAGATCAGCTCTGCGATTTCTCGTGGATGGGAGACGAGCGAGAGGTGACCTGCCTCGAGCTCTACGGTCGTCGCCTTCATGCGTCCGGCGAGAAATCGCTCCAGGTCAGGCGATATCGTCTGATCGAGCTTCGACACCGCATACCAGCTCGGCTTGGAGCGCCACGCCGCTACCGTGGTTCGCCCGCCGAACAGAGAGGCGGCGGGGGGCTCCTGCACGGCGTAGAGGACCTCCGCCCTTTCGTGCGCGACACCGTTCGCGAAATACTCGAGAAACGCCTGCTCGGAGAGATTGCTGAAGCCATCGCGTTCCTGGACGCCTGCGCGCACCGGCATGGTGGGGAACGTTCCCGACAGAGCGACGAAGTCCTCCCCCGCATCGGGTGCGCGCGCCGCGACGTAGACGAGCGCGGTGACCTTCGGGTCCACTCCGGCTTCGCTGATGACCGTGCCGCCCCACGAGTGGGCGACCAGCACGGTCGGTCCATCCTGCAGCGCCAACGCGCGGCGCGTCGCCGCAACTGAGTCTGCGAGCGATGTCAGCGGGTTTTGCACCGCAGTCACATGCAAGCCGGCGGCCTGGAGTCGCGAGATGACTTCGGACCAGCTCGAGCCGTCCGCCCAGGCTCCGTGCACCAGCACCACATTGCGCGCTTCGACCGGCTTCGCCGTCTGCGCCGACGCGCTCGCCGCCGAGAGCAGCGCGACCGCGATCGCGATCTCCCGTCTGCCGCGGGTCACGCCCGGATCTCTGCGACGCCCATCTGCTGCAGCAGGGTGAGATCGTCTTCGATGTGCCAGTCGTCGGTGATGCGTCCGTTCTCGACCTTGAGGAGGTCGGTGGCGATGAAGGCGATGGCCTGGTCCTCGCCCTGCGTTTCGCCGAGCTTGCCCGCGAAGTGACCCGTGAACCTCACGTGCACGGTGACGTAGTCACCGGTGACTATCAGCTTCTCCACCGTCACTTCGAGGTCGGGAACGGCGGCGCGGAAGTGACGCGATGCGAAGACCGGACCCTCCGGACCCTGCGGGCGGCCCGCTGGCAGGGTGTGATCGGTGAAGGTCGGCGCGATCGCTCCTTTCAGCAGCGCTTCGTCGCCGCTGTTCCAGAAGTCGTAGAAGGCACGAACCGCTTTCAACGTGGCGTCGCGTTGCGCCCGCGGGATCTGGCGGGCGATGACGACGTCGTCGATCTTCGCGCCGTCGGCCGCAAGGACCGCCGCGGACAGCGAGAGCGCGAGCGCGCGGAGGAAGCCGGCCATCGACTTGGTTGTGACTCCCCCGCTATGCCAGCGGCCCGGGCCGGAGCGGGAGCTGCCGGAGCCGTTTGCGGGTCACGGCGAAGACCGCGTTTGCCAGCGCGGGTGCCGTGGCCGCCGTGCCGAGCTCGCCGACTCCGCCCGGCGCTTCGCTGCTCTGCACCAGGTGCACCTCGATCTCGGGGCTCTCGTTCATCCGCAGCACGCGGTAGTCCGTGAAGTTCGACTGCTGGACGCGGCCGTTCTTGAGCGTGATCTCACCCCAGAGGGCGCCGCTGATGCCGAAGATGACTCCGCCCTCGATCTGCGCCTTGACGGTGTCCGGATTGATCACGGTGCCGCAGTCGACGGCGCAGACGACCCGGTGCACGCGCACCTCGCCCTTCTTGGACACCTCGACTTCGGCGATCTGAGCCACGTAGGTGTCCCACTCGCTGTACAGCAGCGCCACGCCGCGGCCGCGGCCTGCGGGCAGGGGGCTACCCCAGCCCGCAGCCTTCGCCGCGAGGTCGAGCACCGCGCGGGCGCGCGGCGCCTTGCCGAGAAGGCCGCGCCGGTACTCGACGGGATCCGCCTTCGCCGCCGCGGCGAGCTCGTCGACGAAGCTCTCGACCACGAACATGTTGTGAGTCGGCCCGACGCCGCGCCAGAAGCCGGTGTTGAGAACCGGCTCCTCGTGCCTCACATACTCGACCTGAACGGCCGGGATGTCGTACACGAGCTGCACTGCGCCGTCCACCGCGTCGGGGTCGATCCCGTCCTTGAACACGGGCGGCGCATAGCGCGCCAGGATCGCGGGACCGACGACTCGGTGAGTCCAGGCGACCGGCCTCCCGAGCTCATCCAACCCGGCTGCGATTCGATCGAAGTAGTAGGGGCGGTAGACGTCGTGCTGGATGTCCTCCTCGCGGGTCCACACCACCTTCACGGGCCCGTCTACGTGTTGCGCGATCCGCACGGCCTGAGTCACATAGTCGTATTCGAGCCGCCGGCCGAATCCGCCGCCCAGCATGTGGTTGTGGATCACGACCTTGTCCAGCGGAAAGCCAGTGACTCGCGAGGCGGTCGCCTGCGCTCGCGTCAGCACCTGGGTGCCGGTCCACACCTCGCAGCCGTCCTTGCGCACGTGGACCGTGCAGTTGGCGGGCTCCAGGGCGGCGTGCGCCAGGAAGGGCACCTGGTACACTGCATGGAGCTTCTTCGTGGCGCGGGAAAGCGCCGCGACGGCATCGCCCTGACTCCGGGCGACGACCCCCGGCTTCTGGGAGGCGGCGTCGAGTCCACGGACGACGTCTGCGGTAGTGACTCGCGCGTGCGGGCCGTCGTCCCAGCGGATGACGAGCGCGGCCAGGCCCTGCTTGGCCGCCCACATGTGATCGGCCACGACGGCCACGACATCGTCCAGCCGCACGACCTGGCGCACGCCTGGGACGGCCTTCGCTTCGCTGTCGTCGAGACTCGCCAGCTTGCCGCCCAGCACGGGGCTCGCGGCGACCGTGGCGATCTTCATCCCCGGCAGTCGCACGTCGATGCCGAACTGCGTCTTGCCGTTCACCTTGTCCGGCGTGTCCAGACGTTTGGCCGGAGTTCCGATCAGCCGGAAGTCCTTCCGGTCCTTGAGCGCGACCTCGGCCGGCGCCGGCAGCTTCGCGGCTCGCGCGGCCAACGCGCCGTAGCTCGAGGTCCGCCCGGTCGGGGAATGAGTCACGACGCCCCGCTCGGTCCGGCACGACGACGGATCCACGCTCCACTGCTCTGCGGCCGCGGCCACCAGCATGCTGCGCGCAGCCGCGCCGGCGCGGCGCAGGGGCAGATAGAACGCGCGCACGGACGACGAGGCGCCCGTCTCCTGATCGCCGAGCAGCGGGTTGGTGTAGAGGCTGTCGTCGGGCGGGGCGAGCTCGATCTGCACCTGGTCCAGCCCGACGTCGAGCTCTTCGGCCAGGATCATGGGCATCGACGTGTAGACACCCTGCCCCATCTCGACCTGCGCGACGATGAGAGTCACTCGCTCATCGCTGCCGACCCGGACATAGGCGTTCGGGACGAAGCTCGTCGGGCTCGGATCGACTGCTTCCGCCCCCACGCCTGCCAGGCCCGGACCGCCGCCGACCCGGCAGCTCAGCAGCAGGCCGCCGGCCGCGGCTGAACCGGCGAGGATGAATTCGCGGCGAGAGATCGCAGGCATGCTCAGCCTCCCTTCGCGCTCGCCGGCGCCGACCCGGCCGCTCGGTGGATCGCGGCTCGCATCCGGGGGTAGGTCCCGCAGCGGCAGATGTTCCCCGACATGGCCGCGTCGATGTCCGCGTCGCTGGGATTGGAGTTACTCGCCAGCAGAGCCGAGGCCGACATGATCTGGCCCGACTGACAGTAGCCGCACTGCACCACCTCCAGATCCAGCCAGGCCTGCTGCACGCGCTTGCCGGCCGGCGTGTCGCCGATGGCCTCGATGGTGGTGATCCGCTTGCCGACGCCCGCCGCCACCGGAGTGATGCAGGAGCGGATCGGCTGACCGTCCAAGTGCACCGTGCAGGCGCCGCAGGCAGAGATGCCGCAGCCGAACTTCGTGCCGGTCAGGCCGACGACGTCGCGCAGGACCCAGAGCAGCGGCATGTCCGCCGGTACGTCGACGTCTTGAGCATTCCCGTTGATCGTCAAGGTCAACATCCAGGAGGGTCCTCATTCGTCTTGGGTTTGCAGAGGAGCAAGAGTCACGCCATCCGAGTCACGGCGTGGCGGAGCCGCGCCGTTCCAATGTGCCGACAGATCGTCACCTCTGCCTGAGTGTCGGCGCGGGCCCGTGGTTTCAGGCAGCGCTCGACTGCCCGCCGAACCCTGCGTCGCGCTGGCGCGACCTCGCTCGTTAATCGGCGTGAATTGACGCGAATCCGAGTGCGAGCGGGTGCTCGCCCGCTATCCTGCCCGAAGGAGAGAACGGATCATGCGAGAGACGATCGAAGTCGGATATCAAACCTTCGTGTCCGACGGGACGGAGGAGTTCGGGGCGGTCCGCGATGTTTCGGCGAAAGGCCTCGTGGTCTACGTGGAGAACGCGGGCGAGTTCCAGGTTCCCCTGGAGGCCGTCAGCGCGGTGCACTCGAAGAAGGTGATCTTCGACTGCGGCAAGCTCGACCCGGCGCTGCGGCGCGCGATCGGCCACGCCCACGACGCGGAAGTTCCCGGGCTGTAACGGCGACTACGCCCGCTCGAGATACGCGGCGGTCGACATCCCGCCCGCGGTGCAGACGCCGACGACCGCCCGGTGCGCGCCTCGGCGGCCGAGCTCGAGCAACGTCGAGCCGAGATAGCGAATGCCCGACATCCCGTAGGGGTGTCCGAGCGCAACCGCGCCGCCGTTCACGTTCGTGATCTGCCACGGCGTCTGGAGCTGCGCCTGGTTGTACAGCGTGGTCACGGCGTAGGCCTCGTGCAGCTCCCACAGATCCACGTCACTCATCCCGAGGCCGTGGTGCTTCATGAGCTTCCGGATCGCGGGCGCGATCGCGATGCTCATCTCCTCGGGCGTCACGGCCGCGAGCTGCATGCCGCGGAACAGGCCGAGGATCGGCAGCCGGCGCCGGCTCGCCTCGTCGGCGTCCATCAGCACCGCCGCGGCCGCGCCGTCGGAGAGCTGCGAGGCGTTGCCTGCCGTCGTGGTGCCGCCGGGGTACACGGGCGGGAGCTTCGCGAGCGCCGCCAGGGTCGTGCCCGGCCGCGGGCCCTCGTCGCGATCCAGAGTTACTTCCTGGTCGTGACTCGCGTTCGTCGCCTTGTCGGTGACTTTCATCGTGGTCGTGAACGGGACGATCTCCTCGGCGAACTTCCCCGCTACCACGGCCGCAGCGACGCGCTCCTGACTGCGGACGACGTACTCGTCCTGCGCCTCGCGCGAGATGCCGTATTTCTTCGCGACGAAGTCCGCCGTCTGATTCATCGTCCACCACACCGCGGGCATGCGCATCTGCAGCGGCGGGTAGACGAAGCCGTTCAGGTTGATGTGCGTCTGGGTGAGGCTGATGCTCTCGACCCCACCCGCGACCGCGACCGTGGCCTCGCCCGCCGCGATCCGATTTGCCGCGATCGAAGCCGCGGACAGCCCCGAGCCGCAGTAGCGATTCACCGTGATTCCCGGCACCTCGACGCCGAACCCCGCCTCGAGCGCCGAGTTGCGCGCGATGTTGTGACCCGTCGCGCCCTCCGGCAGTCCGCAGCCGATGACCACGTCCTCGACCTCGCGCGCCTCGATCCCCGCGCGCTCCACGGCGCGGCGCAGCACGTGCGCCGTCATCGGAATGCCATGCGTCTGGTTCAACGCCCCGCGCATGGCCTTGGCAATCCCGGTCCGGCAGTACGAGACGACGGCGACGTCCTTCATGTCCCGAACGATAGCAGCCGCCGGCAGTGAATCCCGATTGGATGATCGGCATCATATGGGCGGAGGCCGGCGGCCATGCGCTACGACACGAGACACAAAGCGAAGACTCGGGACCGGCTGTTGAAGGAGGCCGCCAAGGCCATCCGCAGCAAGGGCCCGCATCGGATCGGCGTCGCGGAGGTCATGGGCCGGGCCGGCCTCACCCACGGCGGCTTCTACGCGCACTTCAAATCCAAGGACGAGCTCGTCACGGCCGCCCTGGGGCAAGCGCTCGAGGAGGCGCGGGGGCGCATCGAGGTCGACACGCAGAACCGCTCGGCGGCCGAGGGAGTCACGGCCGTGATCGATCGCTACCTCTCGGCCGAGCACCGGGATGCGCGCACCCACGGCTGTCCGCTGACTTTTCTGTCGGCCGACATCCCGCGCCTGCCGCGGGCGTCGCGCGAACGCTTCGCGGCGGGCGTCGCGAACCTGGTCGAAGACCTGGCCGGCCATCTCGGGCGGCTGGGTCGCGCGGATCCGGAAGCTGATGCGAGCTCGATGCTCGCCGAGCTTCTCGGCGCCCTCTCGCTCGCTCGCACGGAGCCGGATGCCCGGCGCTCCGAGTCCATTCTAGCCGGCTCCCGCGCCGCGCTGAAGCGGCGCCTCGGGCTGGAGTCATCGCAAATACAAACGAAAGGGAACCCATCATGTCCCGCCCCCCCACGGG
>DATFUE010000392.1:0-4066 GCA_035261165.1 Myxococcota bacterium | reverse complement strand
GGACGGAACCATGGACGCGCGCTTTCTCGGGGTCGGCGTCGGGCTTCGCCCGACTCACTACGCGGAGATCCTGCGCGATCCGCGCGCGACGGCGCTCGGCGTGGACTGGTTCGAGGCGACCCCTGAGAACTACATGGTGCCCGGGGGTCGTCCGCCGCGCGTACTCGACGAAGTCCGAGCGCACTTTCCGGTCGCGCTCCACGGGGTGTCCTTGAACGTCGGGTCGGTGGACTCACTCGACGCCGCGTATCTGGAACGGCTCGACGAGCTCGTCCGGCGCGTCGAGCCGGCGTGGCTGAGCGACCACCTGTGCTGGACCGGCGTGGACGGCCACCAGCTGCACGACCTCTTGCCGCTGCCGCTGACCGAGGCCGCACTCCGCCACGTGAGCGAGCGGGTCGCGCGCGTGCAGGATCGCCTCGGACGCCGCATCGCGCTCGAGAACGTGTCGTCCTACGCCGCGTTTGCCGCGGACGAGATACCGGAGTGGGAGTTCCTGGCCGCCGTCTCCGAGCGCGCGGACTGTGGGATCTTGCTCGACGTCAACAACGTGTTCGTGTCGGCGCACAATCACGGGCTCGACGCGGAGAAGTACATCGACGCCTTGCCGAGCCGGCGGATCTTCGAGATCCACCTGGCGGGGCCGAGTGAGTCGGGCGAGCTGCTGGTCGACACGCACGACTCGCCGGTGCGCGAGGAGGTCTGGGGGCTCTACGAGCGCGCCATCCGGCGACACGGGGCGGTGTCGACGCTGGTCGAGTGGGACGATCGCATTCCCCCGTTCGCGGAGCTCGCGGCCGAAGCGGCGCGCGCGCGCGCGATTCTCGAGCGAGTCGCGCGCGAGGTGTCATGAGCGGGGGCGAGTTGGCAGTGGCGCAGCGCGCATTCGCGCGCGCCGCGTCTGCGCTCGAGGGAATCGACGCCGACGAGGCGGCGCTCTCCGTCTGGCTGCGGCACGATCGCGGCGTTTCCGCGCTCCAACGCATGCAGATCTACACGCACGCCTATTTCGCGCGCATTCACGGCGTGCTGCGCGACGACTACGGCGCGCTGCACGCGGCGCTGGGCGACGCCGCATTTCACGATCTCGCGAAGCTCTATCTGATGGCGCATCCGCCGCGCAGCTACTCGCTGCGCTTCGCTGGTGCGCAGCTGCCGGTATTCTTGGCGGGGCCGGTGGCCGAGGTGTTCAGCCGTCGCTGGCCGTTCGCTGCGGATCTCGCCGCGCTGGAGTGGGCGATTGTGGACCTCTTCGACGCGCCGGACTCGGCGGTTCTGGCGCGGGAGTCCCTGTCGACCGTCTCGCCGGGCGATTGGGGCGCGCTCCGATTCCGGCTGATCGACGCCCATCGCCTGCTCGCGCTCGACTGGCCGGTGGCCGACGTGCGCGAGGCGTGGGCCGCGGATCGCGCCTTGCCCGCGCTCGAGCGACGTGCGACGCGCGTGCTCGCGCATCGCCGCGCGGAGCGGGTGTTTCACCGTTCAGTGTCGGCGCTCGAGGCCCGCGCGCTCGGGCTGGTTCGCGAGGGCGGCGACTTCGAGGCGATCTGCGGCGCGGTCGCCGAGGAGGTCGGCGACGACCGCGCCGTGGAGCAGGCGGTCGAGCTGCTCGAGCGCTGGCTGGCGGAGCATCTGCTGTCGGCGATCGAGAGTCGGTGACTCGATCGCCCGCTCAGCCGCGGCGCGCCCAGCGACTCATGAGGAGAGCGAGCGGCGCCGTCAGCAACACCACTGCAGCCGCCGGGGCGAGCGTGTGCGCGACGAGCTGGTGAAGCGGGCTGTTGCTTCGGCAGCTCGCGTGCACCGCCAAGGCCCCGAGGGCGACGCCCCCGGCGAGCGCGAGCGCCGCCGTGAGGCTCGCCCGGCGCATAGCGGCGTAGACGGCGAAGGCCGCGCAGAGAAGTGCGGGGACGACGCCGAGGGTGAACGCGCGGGCGGCGCAGCCGAGAATCGAATTCAGATCCTCGCCGCCGTGATCGGGCGCGCCGCTGGCGGCGCCGAGAGTCCAGCCCGTGAGCGCGAGCGCAAAGCCGAGCGCAGTGACTCGCAGCCCGCTGCGCGCGGTCGCCGCGCGGCCGGGCACGGCGGACGCGAGTGCGGCGCTGGTCGCTCCGAACGCGACCAGAGCGACTCCGCCGAGCGCTGCGAGAAAGGATGGGCTCGACCAGGCCGCGTCGCCGAGGGGGCGCGGTTCCGCGCCGCCGCTGACCCAGTCCGCGACCAGAATCAGCGCGAAGCTCGCGAACAGGCCCGCGCCGACGGTGCGAAGCCGCGGGATCGGCGTCACCGGCGCGAGGTCTCGCGCGAGCTCGCGGATGCGCTCCTCGGTCACTCGCGCGCTCCTGTATCGCGCTCCCGCAAGAGTCCGCGCAGGGCCTTGTAGCCCCGATGGGCCCGCACCTTCAGCGCGCCCGCGCTCACTCCCGCCAGCGCCGCGGCGTCGGTGACCGAGAGTCCATCGATGTGGATCAGCTCCACCGCTTCGCGCTGACTCGCGGGCAGAGCCGCCAGCGCCTGCGTCATCTCCGCCGAGAGCGCATCGCCGCCCGGCGTTTCCGCCGCGATCGAGGGCTCGAACGCCGGGTTCGCGTCGAGACTCACTTCTCGGCCCGCGCGCCGCGCCTGGCTGCGCGCCCAGTCGATGACCGCGTTGCGCAGGATGGCGTGAAACCACGCGGTGAACGGGCGCTCGGGCCGGTAGGTGTGTCGCGCGCGGTGCATCGAGATCAACACGTTCTGCACGACGTCCTCCTGCGCCGAGTGATCGCGCACGCTCCGAGCGGCGCGGTGTCGCGCATACGGAAGGAGCTCCAGCAGCAGCTTCTCGTAGGCGGCGCGGTCACCGGCCTGGGCCGCGACCATGCGCGCGCGCCAGGTCTGCTCGAGCTCCGCCCACTTCTGCGGTCGTTCCTTCATACGCTCCAGCCCGCGCCGCGATTACAGGCGGCGGAGGGGCGAGCGTACCCCACCGCGTGCGCGTCCGCGCTTCGCAACTTCGCACTCGTTCCCGGCGACGGCGCCCGGCTCGGCGAGGTCCACTTCAAAGAGTGGCTCGGCCAGCCCTAGTGTCGCCTCGGCGCAGGTGAGAGGCCGAGTCTCGCGGCCATGTTCACCAAGTCCGCGAGAGAGTCGGCCTTCATCTTTCGCATCACCTTGCCCCGGTGGGCCTTCACAGTGATCTCGCTGATGCCGAGCTCGCCCCCGACGTGTTTGTTCAACAGGCCGGAGACAACCAACGCCATGACCTCGCGTTCGCGTCGAGTGAGTGACGCCTGGCGGTCCCTGAGCGCCCGGATCTCCGCCTCGTGAGCTAGCGCAGCGCGGCTGCGCTCGAGAGCGGGCCGGACAGCGCCCAACAGCACGTCGTCGCTGAACGGCTTCGTCAGGAACTCGACCGCTCCCGCCCTCATGGCCTGGACCGACATCGGCACGTCGCCGTGGCCCGTGATGAAGATGATCGGCATGTCGATCCGATCGGCGACGAGTTTCTGGAGATCGAGTCCACTGAGGTCCGGAAGACTCACATCGAGCACCAGGCAGTTCGGCGCAAGCTCTCGTGGGCGAGATAGGAACTCCTGTGCGGACGCGAATGTCTCCGGCTGCCAGCCTGCGTGGGCGATCAGCAATTCCAGCGATTCGCGCACAGAGATGTCGTCGTCGACGACGAATACGATGGGTGTGGCGTCGGACATGATGACTCAGCTCACTCGAAGAGCGGCATTGAGAGCCTCGAGAAGTGCCGCCTCGCTGAAGGGCTTGAACAGGCACTCTACGGCGCCCATTTCGAGTATGCGTGGACGGACGGTCTCGTCTCGGTGGGCGGTGATGAAGACGATCGGAATCTCTTCCCGGCGAAGCGTCAATTCTCGTTGGAGATCAGGGCCGGACATCCCCGGCATTGCGATGTCGAGGATCAGACATCGGGTCTGACTGACGCAATCGGACGCGAGGAACTCCTCTGCCGACGAGAACGCCTGGGCCGAAAAGCCGAACTCCCTCAGCAAGTCGGGGAGTGACTCGCGCACGGACTCGTCGTCATCGACGACCGACACGAGCGAACGGCTGA